>JBJTWK010000018.1:0-14320 GCA_046081705.1 Actinomycetes bacterium
AAGAGAACGGGCAGCTGCCTCGTCGGTGGCGCGGTGCCATCGTCGACGGTCACGACCGGTGAGCGGGTCGAGTCCCTCGTAGTTGACGGCGTACCAGCGGCCGTCGCGGTTGGTGACGTAGCCCATGTTCGGTTCCTCCTCAAGCGGTAGCGGAACCGGTAGCTGATCGCGTGTGTGCTGAACGTGGAGGGCCGTCTGACCGCTTCAAGCCCGAAGGTCACCTGGGCATCGACGATGGGTGCGTGGTCGTCTTGTGCTGCCGCGGCCGTGACCGAGTCAGTCCTCGTGGAGCTTCGACCGCAAGACAGGGTCGTACTCGGCTCCTGCTTTGAGTTCTTCGACGACTTCCTCGAGGGTCTCGTGAGCCAGGCCGGGGTGCGCCAGTTCCTCGGCGGCGCGTGCCCGCTTGGTCAGGACCACCTTGCGGACGATGAGCGCCACGACGAGAAGACCGATCAGGACGACGACGAGGGTCTGGAACGGTTCGGTGAACTCGAGCACCTTCTCCCACTGGTCGGCGAGGAGGTAGCCGGCGGTCACCAAGACGGTGTTCCACACGAGGCTGCCGATGAGGGTGAAGAGCGTGAACGCGCCGAGCGGCATGCGTCGGAAGCCAGCGGGGATGGAGATCAGTGAGCGGATGAGCGGCACGCATCGGCACACGAGCACTGCGGAGCGCGACCTGCGGTCGAACCAGGACTCGGCCCGGTCGAGGTCGGTCTCGCCGAAACCGACCCAGGTGCCGTAGCGGATGATGATGGCGCGGAGACGTACCGGACCCACGGCGGCGGACAGCCCGTACAGGATCCACGCGCCGACCACCGAACCGACGGTGGCGGCGATGATCATGCCGACCACCCACGCATCGCCCTGTGACGCCGTGTAGCCGGCGAGGCCGAGCACGACTTCGGACGGGATCGGCGGGAAGACGTTCTCGAGGGCGACGAGCATCGCGGTGCCCAGGTAGCCGAGCCGCTCGACAATGTCGGTGGCCCAATCGGTCAAGTTCTCGAGCATGGGCGGTCGGCAGTCCCGTCGGCTGTGTTGCTGGCTTCTCTGGGGGTTGAGCGTCGTGGTGAGTCACGAGCATAGGGTCGCTTGCGGCACCGCCGATGGCAGCCGGGCTGCGTCGTGACCATCTGTGCCGAGGGACCGCGGGCGCCGAGCCCCTGGGCAGCATTCGGTACCCGACTCGGTTGGGACTGCTGCATGATCTGGTGACATCTGATCTGTGGTGCCGAGGGGCACTGCTGGAAGGATGTCCACCATGCCGAGGCCCTATCCCCGCGAGTTCCGTGAGGACGTGATCCGAGTCGCCCGCAATCGCGAGCCCGATGTCCGGTTGCGAGACATTGCCGCCGACTTCGGGATCTCGGAGTCGTGTTTGAACGGCTGGCTCCGAGCTGCCGATGTCGAGGACGGCACCGCGCCGGGCACGATGGCCGCCGAGCATGCCGAGAACCGGGCGCTCAAGAAGCGGCTCCGGCTCCTCGAGCAGGAGAACGAGGTCCTGCGTCGGGCGGCGGCGTACCTGTCCCAGGCGAACCTGCCGGGAAAATGATGTACCCGCTCGTCCGCGAGTTGGCCGGTGACGGGATCCCCGTCACGGTGACGTGCCGGGTCCTCAAGATCGCTCGCCAGCCCTGCTACCGGTGGCTCGCGGCGCCGGTCACCGATGTCGAGTGGCGCGACGCGCACCTGGCGAACGCGGTGTTCGACGCGCACCGCGACGATCCGGAGCACGACCGCCTCCTCGCCGATGCGGTCCGTGATGCTGGGTTCGTCGCGTGTGAGCGGACGGTGTGGCGGATCTGCGCGGCGAACGGCTGGTGGTCGGTATTCGGCAAGGCCAAGACGCGTAAGCGGGCCAGGGCTGGCGCGCCGGCCCACGGCGATCTCGTGCGACGCGTCTTCACCGCCGATGCACCCAACCGTCTCTGGTTGACCGACATCACCGAGCATCCCACCGCCGAGGGCAAGCTCTACCTCTGTGCTGTGAAGGACGCGTACTCGAACCGGATCGTCGGCTACTCGATCGCCGACCGGATGATGGCGCGCTTCGCGGTGCAGGCCCTCGACAGCGCGGTCGCCCGTCGCGGACAGGTCGCCGGTTGCATTCTGCATTCGGACCGCGGGTCGCAGTTCCGCTCTCGGAAACTCCATCGTGCTCTCACCCGGCACGCGATGGTCGGCTCGATGGGCGAGGTCGGTTCGGCCGGGGACAACGCGGCGATGGAATCGTTCTTCGCGCTCCTCCAGAAGAATGTTCTGGACCGGAGACGCTGGGCGATTCGCGCTGAGTTGCGCATCGCGATCGTCACCTGGATCGAACGCACCTACCACCGGCGACGCCGCCAGATCGCGCTCGGTCGATTGACCCCGATCGAGTACGAGACCATCATGACCACGACCGTCACTCAGGCGGCTTGACTCCAAACCAAACCTGTCACCCGATCACGCGGCAGTCCCATTCGCTCGTTCATCAGGGAGAACACCAAGGAGCGCCGACGAGCTCCCACGGGCGTCGGTGCACTCATGACCCGAAGGTCGTGGGTTCAAATCCCACCCCCGCCACCATCGAGATGAGCAGGGCCCCCGCAAGGGGGCTCTTCTCGTCTCGATCGAACGCGAGCGCGGATTTGGGAGGAGCGGCCCGGAGGGCTGCGACGGTTCCCACCCCCGCCACCATCGAGATGAGCAGGGCCCCCGCAAGGGGGCTCTTCTCGTCTCGATCGAACGCGAGCGCGGGACTTGTGGGAGGAGAGCGCGGCCGGCGCTCGATGGCTCCCGCCGCCGCCACCACGCCCGGCGATCGGTCAGGGCGGCCGCCGTCGTTCCGGAGTGGCATGATCCGTTGCGACCCGCTCGGTCGGTATCGACCACCCGGCAACGCTGAGGGCGTTCGGGCGCTAGGTTCATGCGGGCTCGCGCGGTGTTCAGGGGGGACAGTGACGACGAAGGTTCGTGCAGCGATCGTCGCTGGTCTGTTCGCGGTGTTCGTGAGCGGCTTCGCCGCGTACGTCCTGCTGTTCGCACGGCAACGGCCGCCCGTCGTGTCGGTCTCCGGTGATGGAACGCCGACGCTCGTACTGCAGACGGTCGGCACCCTCGGGCACGGCCACCACGGCGACTGGCCGTCGTACCTCGTCCAGCGCCCCGATGGCTCGTGGGTCCGGTCCACGACCTTCCGCCTGCCGGCCAACTCCACCGTGCGCGTGAAGGTGCTCGAGTACGACACCCAGACGGGCCTGCGGAACAACTTCTTCGCCCTGTCGCAGGGGATCGTGGACGGTGCGATGGAGATCGATGGCGGGCCGGCGACCGTCACGAGCGTCGACCCGTCGACGGTCGCGCACACCTGGACCATCCCGGGGATGGGGATCTCGGTACCACTCGTCGGCGTCGCGAACGACGCGCCGAACCAGTGCACGATCGCGCCGTGCGACGAGTCGATGGCCCACCGCACGATCGAGTTCGTGATCCGCACCGGGAAGCCGGGTCACTACCGCTGGCAGTGCATCGTCCCCTGTGCTCCGGGCGGCTTCCTCTTCGGCAACGGCGGACCGATGCAGACCGTCGGGTACATGGGCGGCTTCGTCGATGTCGCCTGACCCGTCGGACCGGACCGAGTCCCGGAGCCACGGCCGTCGGATCCTGCTGATCTGGTTCCTCCTTGCGGTGATCGCGACGCCGCTCGTGGCGATCGTCCTCGGCCCGCACCTCCCGCCCGGCGACCAGACCGTCCAAGCTGCGAATCAGCAGGTCATCAACACGATCCTGCTGTCGCTCGTGACACCGATCGTGCTCGGCGTCGCGGTGTACGTGGCCTACGTGCTCATCATCTTCCGGGATCGGGGCGACGATCGGGCGGACGCGAGCGTCCTGCGGGGGGACCGGCGGGTCACGACCCTGTGGATCCTCGGCACGATGGCCATCGTCGCGTTCGTGGTGCCCTACGGCACGTGGCAGTGGATGGGTCCGGGGGTCGGGAGCGGCAGCGCACAGGGGCCGGAGCCGATCGCCCGACCGAAGGGCGAGCCGCTCGAGGTGCAGGTCATCGGTCAGCAGTGGCAGTTCACCTACCGGTACCCGTCGTACGGCGGCATCGAGACGCAGGAACTCGTCATCCCGGAGGGCCGGTACGTGGAGTTCCACGTCACCTCGCTCGACGTGAACCACTCGTTCTGGGCGATCGGCCTCGGGGTGAAGGCGGACGCGGTGAACGGCGCAGACAACGTCGTGTTCGCGAAGGCGTTGCGCCGGGGTTCGTTCGCCATCCGCTGCGCGGAACTCTGCGGCCTCTGGCACGGGCAGATGTACCAGAAGCGGGCGAAGGTCGTGCCTGAGGGTGCATTCGCGACGTGGATCGCGGATCAGGTGGAGCGCAACCAGGACATCCTCGCCTACCTCCCGCCCTACGCGCTCACGTACTACCCGCAGCCCTTCTACCGCGGCGGATGATCGGACAGGAGTGGCGGCGTGACTGATGTGATCCGCGAGGTGCTTCCCGACAGCCCGGCGCGGTCGCGCCGGCCCGGCTTCGGCGTTCCGGCCGGCCTCCTCCTCGCGGTCGTCGGGTTCGTCCTCGGCCACGTGATCGGCACCGTCGTGTCCCGGTCCTGGGAACCCGCCAGCGGCACCGACCAGCAGGACCTGGGCCTGGTCCTCGGGTACGTCTTCGGCGTGATCGGGTGGCTCACCGGCCTCGGCTTCGCCCGGTACCCGATCCGCCGTCTGCGCGGCCAGCAGCCCGGACCGTTCGCTGACGACCACAGCTCCGACGGCGTCGGACGGTTCTTCCGGCTGAGCACCGACCACAAGGTCGTGGGAATCCAGTACATCGTCGGCGGACTGGCGACCTTCCTGTTCGGCGGCCTGAACGCGATGCTCATCCGGTACCAACTGCTCGGGCCCGACGGCACCGCGTTCAACCCGAACCAGTACCTCACCATCGTCAGCCTCCACGGCAGCGTGATGGTGATGACGATGTCGGCCCTCGTCCTCGGCGGATTCGGCAACTACCTCGTGCCGCTCATGATCGGGGCACGACGCACCGCGTTCCCGCGCATCCAGGCGCTGTCGTTCTCGCTCTTCATCTCGGCCGTGCTCGTGATCGTGTCGTCGACGTTCGTCGGGGGTATCCCGACGGGCTGGACCGGGTACGCCCCGCTCGGCGTGCAGGCCCGGGTCGGCATGAACTCGTACTACGTGGCGTTCGGCCTCGTCGCGATCGCGTTGATGCTCGTCGGCATCGACCTCATGGTGACGATCATCGGGCTCCGAGCGCCGGGCATGACCTGGCGTCGCCTCCCGATCTTCGTGTGGGCGGTGTTCGCGACGACGATCATGATGGCGCTCGCGTCGCCGATGCTGCTCGCGACGGGGTTCATGGGCATCCTCGACCGGACCGTCGATACCGTGAACTTCGTCGCGCCGATGGGCGGGTCACCGTTCCTCTACGAGAACCTCTTCTGGTTCTTCGGACACCCTGAGGTGTACATCCTCGCCCTGCCCGGCTTCGGCATCATCCTGGAGATCATCCCGGTGTTCACGCGCCGGGCGCTCTGGGGCTACGGCCTTGCGGTGGTGGGCCTGGTCGGCATCGCGTTCATGAGCTTCACGGTGTGGCAGCACCACCTGTTCGTCTCGGGGATCAACTCCGACCTGCGGCCGTTCTACTCGCTGTCGACCGAACTCATCTCGATCCCGACGAGCTTCATCTTCCTCGCCGCGTTCGGCACGCTGTGGAAGGGCAGGATCCGCTTCTCGGTGCCGATGCTGTTCTCGCTCGCCTTCATCTCGAACTTCATCATCGGTGGTGCGACCGGCATCTTCCTGTCGGACGTGCCGAGCAACGCGACCACGCACGGCTCCTACTTCGTGATGGCGCACTTCCACTTCACGATGATGGGCGGCTTGGTGTTCGCCACCTTCGCGGCCATCTACTACTGGCTCCCGAAGATGACCGGACTGCGCTTCCGGGACGGGCTGTCGAAGTGGCACTTCTGGACGCTGTTCGTCGCGTTCAACTCGACGTTCCTGCCTCTCTTCGTCGTGGGCGCGCGCGGGATGCCGAGGCGGATCTCCTCCTACGATCCTTCGTTCGCGTTCCTCAACCGCTGGGCCTCGATCTCGGCCTTCTGCATCCTCGCGTCGATGGTGATCTTCATCGTGAACTTCGTGTGGTCGCAGTTCCTGAGCCGGGAACCGGCGGCCGACAACCCGTGGGATTCGCGCGGCCTCGAGTTCCAGATCCCGACGCCGGTGCCGGCGCACAACTTCGCCGAGATCCCGGTCGTGCAGTCGGCGCCCTACGAGTACGGGATCCCCGGTGCGCCGCCGGTCGCGGACCTCGCGCCTCGGGGCCGCCCGGATCCGGTCGGGGCGGACGGCAACCCGATCGAGGACCCGGATCGGACGCCGGGCATCGTGCGGGCCGGGGGCCGGATCTTCGCTCTCGCCGTCCTCTTCTTCTTCGCGGCGTTCGCCTTCGCGTTCTTCTACCTGCAGTCGCTGGACTCGCGTGGGCGGTGGAACGCGGACGATGTGGCGCCCGGGGCGGCGGTAGCGGTGGCGTCCTTCGTCGCGGTCCTGCTCGCGGCGGTGGCGAGTGCGAGGGCCGTCCGGTCGGCGAGGCGCGATCCGGCCGCGGGGTGGTCGTCGTCGGTCGGACTCGCGTGCGGGTTCACCGCGGTGGCGGTCCTCCTCGGGGTCGTCGGCCTCGCGACGTTGCCGTTCCAGCCGAGCGACGGGGGTTACTCGAGCGTCTACGTCGGCTGGACGCTGGCGCTCATCGCCGCAGGCATCGGCCTGTGCTACTGGACCTGGACGCTGCGGGTCGGTGCTCGACGTCGCGCGTCGACCGATGGGGCCTCGGGAACTGCGGATCCGATGGTTCCGACGTATGAGAACCTCGTTGCGTCGTTGCTGGCCTACTGGGACGTCGCCCGCACGCTCCTCCTCGTGACCACCGCAGCCTTCGTACTCCTCGTGCTGGTCCGTTGACGCCGTGATGTCGACGGCATCACCGATGCTCGGTCACCTCGCCGTCGAGGAACTCGGCCTCCTCGCCGTCGGCGGCGCGCTCATCGTCGGCATCGTCTGGGCGGTCCGGCGGGGGAGTGATCGCAGCGGGCGTGCCACCGTCGGCGAGGGTCGTGGCCCCCACCGGGGCGACTGGTGCCTCCTCGGCGGAGTCGGTGCGGTCGTCATCGCCGTGTCGGGTCCGGTGGACCGATACGCGGACCAACTGTTCTGGGTGCACATGGCACAGCACGTGGTGCTGCTGACCGTGGCCGCCCCCCTGATCGCGCTGGGCACGCCGTGGCGCTTCGTCCCGCGCAGCGTGGCGACCCGGTGGTCAGCATGGATCGGGAGTTCGGGGTCGGCCACGGGCATCGCTCGGAGTGCCGTGATCGCCTGGGTCGTGTTCAACCTCGCATTCCTCGCCTTCCACCTCCCGGTGCTCTACGACGCCGCGCTCGAGCACCTCGTGGTCCACCTCTTCGAGCACGCCGTGTTCCTCGCGACCGCGGTGTGGTTCTGGGCCGTCGCTCTCGACGCCCGATCGTTCCGCTCCGGGCCAGCGGAGTTGTGGCGGGCCGGCTACCTCCTCGCCGCCGCCGGTGTGGGGTGGGTGCTGGCGATCATCCTGACCTTCGCCCCGGAGCCCCTCTACCGCGAGTACGCGAGCCTGGGTCGTCGTCCGGGTGGGATCACCGCACTCGCCGATCAGCAACTCGCAGCGGGCGTCATGCTCGTCCCGGGGTCGATCACGTTCCTGCTGGTGGCCGGGATCGCAGTTGCGCGTTGGCTCGGGGCCGAGGGGCCCGAGCCGGTTCCGCAGTCACAGGACAGCCACGAGGAGCTGAGTGTATGAGGTTCACCATCGCAGAGATCGACCCGTTCGAACTCGGGCTCATGACGATGGCGCCGCTGGTGCTCGTCATCGTGGCGGGTTGGGTCGCTCGCCGCTGGTGGGCCCGCCAGCAGACGGACTGATTTCCGCCGGTCTCCGCCGAGGGGTGGTCAGCCCGTCGGTGGGCGCTGGACCTTGAGCTGTCGGCGCAGCGCGTCATCGCGCCAGAAGGTCGCGGTCCGCGAACTGGAGGGTTCCCAGCGGGGGAGTGGTACCGCCGGCTGGGGGTCATCGCCCATGACCGTGACCCGTTGGATGACGCGCTCGCCCTCGAAGTCGTTCAGGACGTGGTGCTGGGTGCAGCGGTTGTCCCACATCGCCACGGTGCCCGGGGCCCATCGGTAGCGCACGGTGAAGCGTGGTTGCTGCACCCACCGGGTGAGGTGCCCGAGCAGCACGGTCGATTCGGCGTCGCTCAACTCGACGATGCGGCGGGTGAAGTGCTCGTTCACGAAGAGCGCCCGTCGTCCGGTCTCCGGGTGCACGCGCACGACGGGGTGGATCCAACCTCGCTCGGGCGCGAGGTGCGGTCCGGCGTCGTGGTAGGCGGTCAGGCCGTCGCAGAGGTCACGCAGCGGCGCCGAGAGCTCCTCGTAGGCCCGGCACGTGTTCGTCCAGAGGGTGTCGCCGCCGACCTCGGGCACGACCCTCGTCTGGAGGATGGAGAGTTTCGACGGATGCTCGACGCACGACAGGTCACTGTGCCACTCGTCGGCCACACCCCCGGCGCCGTCCACCGCCCGCAGTTCGAAGAACTCGGGGCGCTCCCGGCTCAGGTCGAGGTTGGGGTGCGACTCGAGTTCGCCGAACAACCCTCCGAACGCCACGTGCTCGTCGGGAGTGAGGTGCTGATCGGGGAAGAACAGCACCATGTGCTCGAGCAGGAGATCGCTGATCCGCGCGGCGTCCTCCTCGGTGGCGGAGGCCAGGTCGATGCCGCGCACCTCGGCCCCGAGGGAGCCTGCGAGCCGGCGCACTTCGAGGGCGGTCATCGGGCCGTGGGGGTGGGACGGTCGCGGGCCGGGGTCCGAGCGTTCGTCGCGGGCCCGACCCGCACCATTTCGTGCCGCCTCAGCATGACCCGACCCCCTGCTCCGCCACGACGGCGGCGAGCGTACCGGCTCGGGTCGCCGTTCCGGCGGGCGCTACTTGCTCGGCGTGACCTGGTTGGAGAGGGTCGAATCCGGACTCGTGCCGATCGCGTTCGTCGCCGTGACGCCGAACCGGTACGGGACCCCGCCCGTGAGACCGCTGACGGTGACGCTCGTCGCCGATGCGGAGACCGCCACGGTCCCGACGAAGGTGCCGTTGGCGTAGACGCGAACGGTCTGGCCCGTCAGCGCCGACCCGCCGTCGGCACCCCTCGTCCAGGTGAGGCTGGCCGCCTGGCGGCGGGCCTTCGCCACGACGTTCGACGGTGCCGACGGTGCCGTGGCGGTCGCGGTGGGCGCGAGCGTGCTGAGCAGACGGTTCGGCGATCCAGTCCCCGGGCTGGTCACCTTGCCGAGCATCGCGGCGGTCACGATGCGGCTCGCGATCTGGGCCGGGGTGGCGGTCGGGGTCGCCGACAGGAGCAGAGCGACCGCGCCCGCGGTGTGGGGGGACGCCATCGACGTGCCTGAGATCGTGCTCGTCGCCGTGGTCGAGGTGTACCAGCTCGAGACGATCGAGGAACCCGGTGCGAAGACGTCGAGGCAGGAGCCGTAGTTCGAGTAGGACGCGCGAGCATCGGTCGAGGTGGTCGCTCCCACCGTGATCGCCTCGGCGACGCGGGCCGGCGAGTAGTTGCAGGCGCTGGCGTTCGAGTTGCCGGCGGCCACGACCACGGTGACACCGTCGGCGATGACCCGGCGCACGGCGTCGTCGACGCTCTTGAGCGCGCCGCCGCCGAGGCTCATGTTCGCGACGGCGGGGCCCGAGGTGTGGTGCGACACGATCCAGTCGAGTCCGGCGATGATCCCGGACCAGGCGCCTGAGCCCGTGCAGTCGAGCACACGGACGGGGATCACGGTGGCCGACTTGGCGACGCCGTAGGTGGTGCCGGCGGTCGTCCCCGCGACGTGCGTACCGTGGCCGTCGCAGTCGGCCGTGCCGCCGCCGTCGGTGATGGCGGTGTACCCCGACGCGACGCGGCCGGTGAACTCGGTGTGGTCGGCGCGTATGCCGCCGTCGACGATGTAGGCGGTGACGCCGGCGCCGGCCTCCGCGTCGGTCCAGGCATAGGTGCCGGACAGCGGCAGGCTCACCTGGTCGATCCGGTCGAGACCCCACGGGGCCGAGGTCTGGGTGGCGGTGGAGGTGGCGACGCCGTCGGCCTCGACGCGGGTGACGTTCGGGTTGCGCCGGAGCGCGTCGACCGCCGGCTGCGGGAGGTCGACCGCGACGCCCTTGAAGACGTTGGTGTAGGTGAACCGCACGGTTCGCCCGGCCGCACGGAACCGCGACGCCTCACGCTTCGCGTCGGTGCCAGGACGGAACGTGACGATGTAGGTGTGCTCGGTCGTCGGGGCGGCCTCGGCGACGGCCGGTGCGGACATGATGAGCGCGAGCAGGAGCACGGGGAGCGTTCGGCGCACCGGCGAATTCTCCACATCCGAAGGCTCGCCGTCAAAGCAGAGCAGGCGATTCGCGCCCGGATCGCAGACTTTTCTGCTCCGGACCGGGTCGCAGGACCCGGTGCGTCCCTATGGTGTCGGGTGTGGCGCACCACGTCCCCGCCGACCGGTTCGAGGCCCTCGTCGCCGATGCCCTCGATGAGGTGCCCGACGAGTTCTGGCCGGCGCTCGAGAACCTCGTCGTCGTGATCGAGGATCGCCCGCCCCCCGGCGAGGACCTGCTCGGCCTCTACGAGGGCGTGCCGATCACCGAGCGGTCGCCGCTCGAGCCGCCGGTCCTGCCCGACCGGATCTCGATCTACCGGATCCCGCACGGCGAGGAGGCGGAGGACGCCGAGGACCTCGCCGCCCTGGTGCGGGAGACCGTGCTCCACGAGGTCGGCCACCACCTGGGCCTCTCGGAGGACCGGCTCGAGGAGCTGGGCTGGGCCTGACATGGGCCGGGCGGCCCATTGACAATCCCTATCAGGCTGGTAGAGATTGTGCCCATGACGGAGTACCTGCTCGTGGCGCTCGCCGGGTTCCTCGCCTGCATGGTCGACGGGTCGCTCGGCATGGGGTTCGGCCCGACCTCGTCGACGATCCTCCTCGGCACCGGCCTGTCCCCGGTGGCCGTATCGGCCACCGTCAACGTGGCGAAGGTGGCGACCGGCCTCGCCGGCGGGATCTCCCACTGGCGGTTCGGCAACGTCGACCGCCGCCTCGCCGTGCGGCTCGCGCTCCCGGGCATGGTCGGTGCGCTCGTCGGGGTGACGGTGCTGCGCAACGTCGATGGCGCGACGCTCAAGCCGATCCTCGCCGTCATGCTCATCGCAGTCGCGCTGCGGATCCTCGTCCGCTTCAGCCGCACGGATCCCAGCGCCGCGGTCGACGACACGCCCCGCGACATCGACGTCCGCGGGGTCGGCGCGGCCGGGTTCGCCGGCGGCATCACCAACGGCCTGATCGGTGCCTGGGGTCCCGTCGTCACGCCGGTGCTGCTCCACAAGGGCCTCGCCGCACGCTTCACCGTGGGCTCGGTCAACACGGCCGAGGTCGCGGTGGCCGTCGTCTCGGTCGGTTCGCTCGCCTCGACCATGCGCGGCGGGGGCCTCGACGTGGGCATCCTCCTCGCGATGCTCGTCGGGGGTGTCCTCGCCGCCCCGCTCGCTGCGAGCCTCGCGCGTCGCCTCCCGAAGCACGGGATGGGTGTCGCCGTCGCCGGCCTGCTCCTGCTCACGAACGTGCGCGAGTTGGCGGCCTGGTTCGATCTCGGCCCGAGTCGCTGGATCGCCTACGGCGCGGTCCTCCTCGCGGTCGCCCTCGCGTGGTCGCGGCCCCGTTGGTCGCCGGTGGTGCGACCGGTCCGGTCGACGGGCGACGTCGCCGCGCGCTGAGGCGCGCGGCGGTCAGCCGAGCAGATCGAGCGCCGCGTTGAAGGTGGCGCTCGGGCGCATGACCGCCGTGGTCATGGCGGGGTCGGGCGCGTAGTAGCCGCCGACGTCCGCCGGCGCCCCCTGCACGGCGATGAGTTCCGCCGCGATCGTCGTCTCCTGCGCGGCGAGCGTCTCGGCGAGCGGGGCGAACCGTGCGGCGAGTGCGGGATCGTCGGTCTGGGCCGCGAGCTCCTGGGCCCAGTACAGCGCGAGGTAGAAGTGGCTGCCCCGGTTGTCGATCTGGCCGACCCGGCGGGCCGGTGACCGCTCCTGCTCGAGGAGCGAGCCGGTCGCTCGGTCCAGCGTGGCGGCGAGGACCTCGGCTCCGGGGTTGCCGGCGAAGTCGGCGAGCTGCTCGAACGAGGCGGCGAGGGCGAGGAACTCCCCGAGGGAGTCCCACCGCAGGTAGTTCTCCTTCACGAGCTGCTGCACGTGCTTCGGTGCCGACCCACCGGCGCCCGTCTCGAACAGCCCGCCGCCGGCCATGAGCGGCACGATCGAGAGCATCTTGGCGCTCGTGCCGAGCTCCATGATCGGGAAGAGGTCGGTGAGGTAGTCGCGCAGCACGTTGCCCGTGACCGAGATCGTGTTGAGCCCCTTGCGGATGCGCTCGAGCGAGAACCGACAGGCGTCGGCCGGCGGCAGCGTCTCGATCTGCACCCCGTCCAGGTCGTGGAGCGGCAGGTACTCACGGACCTTCGCGAGCAACGAGGCATCGTGGGGCCGCCGCTCGTCCAGCCAGAACACGATCGGGTCACCGGTGGCCCGGGCGCGCGTCACCGCGAGCTTGACCCAGTCCCTGATCGCGCCGTCCTTCGTCTGGCACATCCGCCACACGTCGCCGGTCTCGACGTCGTGCTCGAGCAGCACGGTGCCGCCGGCGTCGACCACGCACATCGTCCCGTCGGTCGGCACCTCGAACGTCTTGTCGTGCGAGCCGTACTCCTCGGCGGCCTGCGCCATGAGGCCGACGTTCGGCACCGAGCCCATCGTCGTCGGGTCGAACGCGCCGTTGGCCCGGCAGTCGTCGATGACCGCCCGGTACACGCCGGAGTAGGAGCGGTCCGGGATGACCGCCTTCGTGTCCTGCTCGGCCCCGTCCTTGTTCCACATGTGGCCGGACGTGCGGATCATCGCGGGCATCGAGGCGTCGACGATCACATCGCTCGGGACGTGGAGGTTCGTGATGCCCCGATCGGAGTCGACCATGGCGAGGTCCGGGCCGGCGTCGATCGCCGCGGCGATGGCGGCGAGCACCGCGTCGCGGGTCTCGGGCGCAAGGTCTCCGGCGGCCTCGATCACCGCACCGAGCCCGTTGTTCGGGTCCGCGCCGACCGACTCGAGTGCGTCGCCGTACTCGGCGAACACATCGGCGAAGAACGCCCGGACGGCGTGACCGAACAGGATCGGATCGGACACCTTCATCATCGTGGCCTTGAGGTGCAGCGAGAAGAGCACTCCCTGGTCCCGGGCGTCGGCGATCTGCTCGGTGAGGAAGGCGACGAGGGCGCGCCTGCTCATGAAGGTGGCGTCGATGATCTCGCCCGCCTGCAGCGCCGTCCGGTCCTTGAGGACGGTCACGGTGCCGTCGGGGGCGATGTGCTCGATCCGGATCTCAGTGGCGTCCGGCACCGTCACCGACTGTTCGTTGCCGAAGAAGTCCCCGCCCGACATCGATGCGACGTGGGTGCGGGAGTCGGTGGTCCACGCACCCATCGAGTGCGGGTGCTTGCGTGCGTACTCCTTCACCGACGCCGGCGCACGGCGATCGGAGTTCCCCTCGCGCAGCACCGGGTTCACGGCGCTGCCCTTCACCCGGTCGTACCGGGCCTTGATGTCGCGTTCGGCGTCGGTCGTCGGGTCGTCCGGGTATTCGGGGAGTGCGTACCCCTTCGCCTGGAGTTCGGCGATCGCCGCCTTGAGCTGTGGCATCGACGCGCTGACGTTCGGGAGCTTGATGATGTTCGCCTCGGGCAGCAGCGCGAGGCGGCCGAGCTCGGCGAGATCGTCCGACACCCGCTGGGCCTCCGTGAGGTGCTCGGGGAACCGGGCGAGCACCCGGTTGGCGAGGGAGATGTCGCGGGTCTCGACCTCGACGCCGCACACCCCGGCGTACGCCTGGATGATCGGCAGGAACGAGTAGGTGGCGAGGAGCGGGGCCTCGTCGGTGAGCGTGTAGACGATCTTCGCGTTTGCTGCGGTCATGCCTTCTCTTCCGCGGGGTCCGGGGGCCTCGGATCACGGCCTCGGGCCCGAGGCTATCCAGCCGCCGCGCGGCGGCCCGGAGAGGCGGCGCTCAGGACGGGTCGATGCAGAACTTGCCGCAGTCCTTCGCGTCCCGCAGCAAGCCGAGGGCACCATCGAGATCCGTG
>JBJTWK010000019.1:0-11002 GCA_046081705.1 Actinomycetes bacterium
CCGATCTGCAGGGCGCGAACCTCTTCGGCGCCGACCTCAGCAAGGTCGGCTGGACCAACACGATCTGCCCCGACGGCACGAACTCCGACTCCCACGGGTTCACCTGCGTCGGCCACCTCTAGCACGGTGACCCGCGGGTTCCGCAAGCCCCCCGCGGTCGCGCTGGCGCTCATCATCGGCGCGGGTGGGATCGGCGCGATCGCGCTCGGAGCTGCGGACAGTGGCACCGCCTCGGTGCTCGTGCCGATCGCACCGTGCCGCCTCATCGATACGCGTGCGAGCTCGCAGGTCGGACCGCGCTTCCTGCCCATCGGTCCCGGCCAGACCGTCACCTTCCAGGTCACGGGCACGAACGGGAACTGCACGCTGCCCGCGGGCGCGACCGCCATCGCATCCAACGTCACGACCCTCAACACGACGGCACCGTCGTACCTCACCGTCTTCCCCGCCGACGCCACCCGCCCGACGGCGTCGAACCTCAACTGGACCGCCGGGGCCCCGCCGACGCCGAACCAGGTGACCGTGGGGCTCTCGGCGACGGGGGCGGTCAAGGTCTTCAACCTCACCGGCAGCGTCGACGTCATCATCGACGTCGTCGGCTACTACCGGGCCGAGGGTGGCAGCGGCGGTGCCGGACCGACCGGCGCGACCGGTGCGACCGGCGCCACGGGTTCGACCGGGAGCCGCGGGCTCGTCGGCGAGCGGTGCGCCGCGACGGCCTCCTGGTACGACACGTCGTGCCAGGTCGACTCGGTGCCCGTCGGAAGTGCGCCGGCGGGCATCGCCGTGACCTCGAACCGCATCTGGATCACGAACGCGGGCTCCGGCACCGTCACGAAGATCAATCCGAACACGAACGCGACCGTCGCCACGGTCACCGTGGGGTCCGACCCGGGGCCCATCGCCTACGACGGCACGGCGATCTGGGTGGGCAACCGCGGCGACGGCACGGTGTCGCGGGTCGACGCGAGCGCGAACACCGTCGTGGCCACGATCGACGTCGAGGGTACCCCGGGCGGCATCACCACGGACGGCACCTCGGTGTGGGTGACGGTGACCGAACGCGATCTCGTCGTGCGGATCGACCCCGCGACGAACACCATCGGCGGCACCGCGGCGGCACCGGCCGACCCCGGCCCGATCGCCTTCGACGGTCGCCACCTCTGGGTCGGCGGCGCGTCCGCCGCGGAGCTCATCGATCCGACGAGCGGTTCGCAGGCCGGCCAGGTCCCGGGGGGACCCGTGCGGGCGCTGCAGTCCGACGGGGCGTCCATGTGGATCGCGCGGGTCGACGCCTCGACCGTGGTGCCGGTCGACCTCCAGTCGCTGGTCCCCGGGTCGGCCGTCGCGCTGCCCGACCTCGCGACGGGCCTCGCCTTCGACGGTGACGACCTCTGGGCCACGGCGAACGACCGAGTGGTGCGCATCGACCCCCGGGTCGGGACCGTGCGGTCCACATGGCCGCTCGACGGTGGCGCGATCGTGCTCGGCGTCGCCTACGACGGCTCGAGCATCTGGGTGACCGCGCCGACCGAGAACGCGATCGTCCGATTCGTCCCCTGAGGCGGGACCCGCGGGTCAGCGGTTCCCGGCGCGGCTGCGGTAGGTCGCGCGGCCGTCGACCGCGTCCTTGTTGAGCCGCTTGGAGAGGTGGAGGCCCTCGAGGAGGAACTCGACCGCCGCCGCGACGTTCGCCGGGGTCTCGTCGCACCCGAGGTCGGCCAGCGTCTCGCGCACGCCGGGAAGTTCGGTGACGAGCGTCGTGTACTCGGCCGCCGGCAACTCGTCGCCGGTGTGCACGATGCGGCCGTCGTCGAAGGCCTGCACGAGCGCGGTGAGCCGCTCGGGCTGCACCCGGGCCCGGAAGACCTCGAGGATCGCCGACCGGATCACCCGTTCGAGCACCTGCTCCTCGCGACCGTCGTCGAGCATCTCGATCTCGACCTTGCCGCTCGTGCTCGAGACGAGCGCGTCGAGGTCGGACACGCGCGGGACGGCCTCGGTCTCACCCGTACGCAGCGCGCGGCGGAGCGCGTTCGCGACCAGCGTCTCGTAGTTCGCGATCGAGAGGCGGACCGAGACGCCCGACCGCTGGTTCACGTGCGGGGACCGTCGGGCCTGCTGACTCACCTCGGCGACGATCTCGGTCATGTACGCCGGCACCGTCACGGTCACACCGGGCGCCCCGATCGGCTGGGCCTCCTGGGTGACGACCTCCATCTCGAGTTCGACCTCGAGCGGGTAGTGCGTGCGGATCTGCGCGCCGAACCGGTCCTTGAGCGGCGTGATGATGCGGCCGCGGTTCGTGTAGTCCTCGGGGTTGGCCGAGGCGACGAGCATGACGTCGAGGGGCAGGCGGATCCTGTAGCCGCGGATCTGGACGTCGCGCTCCTCGAGCACGTTGAGCAGGCCGACCTGGATCCGCTCGGCGAGGTCCGGGAGCTCGTTGATGGCGAAGATGCCGCGGTTCGTGCGGGGGACCATCCCGTAGTGGATCGTCAACTCGTCCGAGAGGTACCGGCCCTCCGCGACCTTGATCGGATCGACCTCACCGATGAGGTCGGCGATCGAGGTGTCCGGGGTCGCGAGCTTCTCGCCGAACCGCCGGCTGCGGTGCACCCAGTCGATCGGGGTGTCGTCGCCGAGTTCCTCGACCAGGGCCCGGGCGTGCGCGCTGATCGGGTGGTAGGGGTCGTCGTTGATCTCGCTGCCCGCGATGATCGGCATCCACTCGTCGAGGAGTTCGGTGAGCGACCGGATGATGCGGGTCTTGGCCTGGCCGCGCTCCCCGAGGAGGATCACGTCGTGGCCGGCGAGCAGCGCGTTCTCGAGCTGCGGGAGCACGGTGTCCTCGTAGCCGAGCACGCCGTCGACGAGCGGCTTGCCCGCCGAGATGCGAGCGATGGCGTTCGCGCGGACCTCGTCCTTGACCGGCCGGGAGACCCAGCCGCTGGCACGCAGTTCCCCGAGGGTGGTGGGACGGGTCATGGGCGGGACGGCTCCTCACGCGTGGTCGGACGGGCGCCGACCGGGGTCGGATCGGCACCGTACCAGCGCACCCCTCCGTGGTCTCCGGGCGCGCGCCTACCCTCGGCTCGTGACCTCCGCCCGCACCCGCGCGATCCGGACACCCGACCTCGTGCTCGACGGCACGTGGCGCGCCGCGGCGTCCGACGGCGATCTGGCGCGTGAGTTCGCCGGACCCGCCTTCGACGACGACGACTGGAACGAGGTCACGGTGCCCGGGCACTGGCGGGCGCACGCGGCCCTGCGCGACGTCGACGGCCCGGTGCTCCACCGGCGGGCCTTCGACACACCACCGATCCACCCGGGTCGCCGCCGGTTCCTGACCCTCGACGGCGTGTTCACCCTCGCCGACGTGTGGCTCGACGGCGCGTACCTCGGACCGACCGAGGGGTACTTCACGCCGCACACGTTCGAGATCGGCCGCGACGACCCGACCCGACGCGAGCACCTGCTCGCGATCGAGGTCGCCTGCCCCCATGAGGCGGACCGCACGGCGAAGCGTTCGGTGAGTGGCGTGTTCGCCCACTGGGACGCCATGGACCCCGGGCTCGCCCCCGGCGGCATCTGGCAACCGGTCCGGGTGCGGGACACCGGACCCGTGCGCATCGCACGCCTGCGGACGATCTGCACCGAGGCCGGGCCGGAACGTGGCCGCCTGCTCCTCGACCTCAGTCTCGACGCCCGCGGCGAGGAGGGTCGGACGCCGATCGTGCTGCACGCTGCGGTGACCGGACCCGACGGCACGCTCCTCACCCTCGCCGAGCGCGAGGTCACGCTCGCCGACGGCGACAACCACCTCGCATGGGCGGTCGATGTCGACGCGCCGCCGCGCTGGTGGCCGTGGCGACTCGGTCCTGCGGACCTCTGCGGCCTCACCGTCACGGTCGAGGTCGGCGGCACGGTGAGCGACGAACGCACGCTGCACACCGCGTTCCGCGAGGTCCGGGTCCGGGACTGGCGCTGGACCGTGAACGGCGAGGACCTGTTCGTGATGGGCACGAACCTCGCGCCGACCCGCGCCCTGCCCGCCACGGCGACGGCCGCCGAGCTCGCCCAGGACATCGCCCTCGCACGCGAGGCCAACCTCGACCTCGTCCGGGTCCACGCCCACGTCGCCCGGCCGGAGCTGTACGACGCGGCCGACGCCGCAGGCATGCTCGTCTGGCAGGACCTCCCCCTGCAGTGGGGGTACGCGCGTTCGGTGCGTCGCAGCGCCGTGCACCAGGCGCGCGACATGGTCGACCTGCTCGGCCACCATCCGTCGATCGCGCTGTGGTGCGCGCACAACGAACCGCTCGCGGTGGTGACCGACACCGACGTGGAACCGACGCCGGGCACCCTCGCCCGCCTCGGTGCCGCGATGGTCCTCCCCACTTGGAACAAGGACGTCCTCGACCGGTCGATCGCCCGGGCGCTGCGGCGGGCCGATCCGTCCCGACCGGTCAACCCGCACTCCGGCGTCCTGCCCGGGCTCACGAGTCCGGGCACCGACTCGCACTTCTACTTCGGGTGGTACCACGGCGCGCTCGACGGGCTCGCCCCGGCGCTGCGTGCCGCGCCGCGCCTCGGGAGGTTCGTGAGCGAGTTCGGCGCGCAGTCCGTCCCGAACGCCGCGACGTTCCTCCACCCCGAACGCTGGCCGGACCTCGACTGGGAGCACCTCGCCGAGCACCACTCCCTCCAACGCGCGATCCTCGATCGCCACGTACCGATGGGCGCGTTCACGACCTTCGACGAGTGGCGGGACGCGACCCAGGCCTACCAGGCCGCGCTCATCACCCTGCAGGTCGAGGATCTGCGCCGCCTCCGGTTCGATCCGACCGGCGGGTTCTGCCAGTTCTCCTTCGCCGACCCGAACCCGGCGATCTCGTGGTCGGTGCTCGACCACGAGCGGGTCCCGAAGCTCGGGTACGGGGCGCTGCGCGACTCGTGCCGCAGCCTCCTCCCCATGATCGAGCCCCGCCAGGGACTGGTCCACGTCGTGAACGAGACGGCCGAGCGGCTCCCGGACGCCCGGGTGATCGCGCGGATCGACGACCGGGAGCACGTCTTCGTCGGCGACGTGACGCCCCACGGGCTCACGTTCGTCGGCCGGGTCGGTCCGGTCGTCGGCGCCGAGCGGGCCGAGGTCGTGCTCGAGCACGACGGCCGCCGGATCGAGCACCGGTACGACCTCCTGCTCCCCTGGCTCGGTATCGGCGAGCGCTGACCGCCCGGGGGACCGCCTCGGGTCGTTCCCGGACGAGAGGCACGGGTACGGTTCCGACCGAGAGGACCCGGACACGGCGAGGGAGTCAACGGGGCATGACGAAGGTCGAGCACGCGCCGCGGTACGACGGCGCACCGCAGGCAGCACCGAGGAGGACCGGCGCACCGTTCCTCGTCCAGTTCTGGCGTTCCGCCATCGGCAAGAAGTGGGTGATGGCGATCACCGGCATCATGCTGATCGGGTTCGTCTTCGGCCACATGGTGGGCAACCTCAAGATCTTCCTGCCGGCCCACGACGGCGTGCCCGCGATCAACGAGTACGCCGAGTGGCTCCGCACCATCGGCGAGCCGGCGCTGCCCGAGACCGTCTTCCTCTGGATGATGCGCGGCGGGTTGCTCACGGCCGTGGTGCTCCACATCTGGGCCGCCGTGTCGCTCACCCGCATGAACCACGCCGCCCGACCGGTGAAGTACCAGTCCAAGCGCGACTACGTGGCGGCGAACTACGCCGCCCGCACCATGCGCTGGACCGGCGTCATCGTCCTGCTCTTCATCATCTTCCACCTGCTCGACCTGACCTTCGGGAAGACCGGGGCCACGTTCGAGAGCGGCGACGTGTTCGACAACATCATCGCCTCGTTCGACCGGACGCCGGTCGCCGTCTTCTACATCCTCGCCAACCTCGCCCTCGCCTTCCATCTCTTCCACGGGGCGTGGTCGATGTTCCAGAGCCTCGGGTGGAACAACCCGAGGTGGAACGCAGCACGGAGGAAGTTCGCGATCGGCCTCGCGGCCATCATCGCCATCGGCAACATCAGCATCCCGCTCGCCGTCATGACCGGAGTGGTGAAGTGAGCAACATCACGCTCGACTCGAAGATCCCCGCCGGACCCATCGAGGACAAGTGGAACAACCACAAGTTCTCGGTGAAGCTGGTCAACCCGGCCAACCGCCGCAAGTTCCGGGTGGTCGTCGTCGGATCGGGCCTCGCCGGCGCCTCGGCCGCCGCGACCCTCGGCGAGCTCGGCTACCACGTGCAGCTGCTCACCTTCCACGACTCGCCGCGGCGGGCCCACTCGATCGCTGCCCAGGGCGGCATCAACGCGGCCAAGAACTACCGCAACGACGGCGACTCCGTGAAGCGGCTCTTCTACGACACCATCAAGGGCGGTGACTTCCGCGCCCGCGAGGCGAACGTGCACCGCCTCGCCGAGGTGTCGGTGAACATCATCGACCAGTGCGTCGCCCAGGGCGTCCCGTTCGCCCGCGAGTACGGCGGTCTCCTCGACAACCGGTCGTTCGGTGGCGCGCAGGTGTCGCGCACCTTCTACGCCCGGGGTCAGACCGGCCAGCAGCTCCTGCTCGGCGCCTACCAGGCCCTCGCCCGTCAGGTGCACCTCGGCAACGTCGAGCTCTACCACCGCACCGAGATGCTCGATCTCGTCGTACAGGACGGCGTCGCCCGCGGTCTGGTCGCCCGAGACCTCATCACCGGCGAGATCCGTTCGTTCTCGGGTCACGCAGTGGTGCTTGCCACCGGGGGCTACGGCAACGTCTTCTACCTCTCGACGAACGCGAAGGCGTCCAACGTCACCGCGGCGTGGCGGGCCCACAAGCAGGGCGCGCTCATGGCGAACCCCTGCTACACGCAGATCCACCCGACCTGCATCCCGGCGTCCGACGAGTTCCAGTCGAAGTTGACCCTCATGTCGGAGTCGCTGCGCAACGACGGCCGCATCTGGGTGCCGAAGGAGTTCGACGACCAGCGCCCGATCGACCAGATCCCCGAGGACGAGCGGGACTACTACCTCGAGCGCCTCTACCCGTCGTTCGGCAACCTCGCTCCGCGCGACATCGCATCGCGCGCCGCCAAGCGCGCCGTCGACTCCGGTCGCGGCGTCGGCCCGATCAAGAACGGCGTGTACCTCGACTTCTCCGAGGCGATCAACCGTCTCGGCGCCCCGGTGATCGAGGAGCGGTACGGCAACCTCTTCCAGATGTACGATCGCATCACCGGAGAGGACCCGTACAAGCAGCCGATGCGCATCTACCCCGCCGTCCACTACACGATGGGCGGGCTGTGGGTCGACTACAACCTCATGAGCAACGTCCCCGGGCTCTACGTGCTCGGCGAGGCGAACTTCTCCGACCACGGGGCCAACCGCCTCGGGGCGAGTGCGCTCATGCAGGGCCTCGCCGATGGGTACTTCGTGCTCCCGGCGACGATCTCGGACTACCTCGCCCCGCAGCTCGGCCAGACCCCGATCCCGACCGACGACCCGCTGTTCCAGGCGGCCGAGGCGGCGGTGCGGGACCGCACGAACCAGCTCCTCTCGATCAAGGGCACGCACTCCGTCGACTGGTTCCACCGCGAGCTCGGCAAGATCATGTGGGACAACTGCGGCATGGAGCGCAGCGCGGAGAGCCTCGACAAGGCGCTCTCCGAGATCCCGGCCCTCCGCGAGCAGTTCTGGAGCGACGTCCGGGTGCTCGGCGACGGTGCGTCCTTCAACCAGTCGCTCGAGAAGGCCGGCCGCGTCGCCGACTTCCTCGAGTTCGGCGAGGAGCTCGTCCTCGACGCCCGCCGTCGCGAGGAGTCCTGCGGCGGCCACTTCCGGGTCGAGTACCAGACCGAGGAGGGCGAGGCGCAGCGCAACGACGACGAGTACGCGTACGTCGGAGCGTGGGAGTGGAACGGCGAGGGCAACGAGCCCACGCTCCACTGCGAGCCGCTGGTGTACGAGAACGTCCACTTCGCCACCCGTTCGTACAAGTAGTCACGAGGAGCACGAGTTCCGTGAAGCTCACGCTGAAGGTCTGGCGCCAGAACGGCCCTCGCTCGGCGGGTCACTTCGAGACCCACGAGATGCCCGAGGTCTCCCCCGATATGTCGTTCCTCGAGATGATCGACGTGCTCAACGAGCGACTCGTCGACGAGTCGAAGGAGCCGATCGCGTTCGACCACGACTGCCGCGAGGGCATCTGCGGCTCGTGCTCGATGATGATCAACGGCATCCCCCACGGTCCCGAGCGGGGCACGGCCACCTGCCAGCTCCACATGCGCAAGTTCACCGACGGGGACCACATCACGGTCGAGCCGTGGCGGGCCCGATCGTTCCCCATCATCAAGGACCTCGCGGTCGATCGGTCCGCGCTCGACCGCATCGTGGAGGCCGGCGGCTACATCACCGCGCCGACCGGCGGCGGCCGCGACGCGAACGAGATCCTCGTGCCGAAGGAGGCCGCCGACGCTGCGATGGACGCCGCCGCCTGCATCGGCTGCGGGGCCTGCGTCGCCGCGTGCCCGAACGGTGCCGCCCAGCTCTTCACCGCGGCGAAGTACAACCACCTCAGCCTCCTGCCCCAGGGTCAGCCGGAGCGCTTCGCCCGGGCGACCGCCATGGTCGACGAGATGGAGCGCTGGTTCGGCTCCTGCACCAACTACGGCGAGTGCGAGACCGCGTGCCCGAAGGAGATCTCGATCGACTTCATCGCGCTGCTCAACCGCGACTACGTGCGGGCCCAGTTCAAGAACCGGAAGCTCAGCGGCCAGCGCGCCTGATCGTCACCCGCGGGCCGCGAGCGCCCGGGGGACGACCGTGAGCAGGGCCGCCGCGAGGGCCGTGCCCACGAGCACCAGCACGACGGTGGCGATCGCCGTCGTCGCGTCGACGTCGGGCAGGCCGAGCCACGGGGCGGGCCCGGAGGCGGCCGCACCGACCGCCGCGAGTGCGCACCCGAGGTTCACGGCCACGTGGCCGGCGCTCGGGGGCGTGTCGACCCGCCCGAAGCATCCGCACGATCCGATCGGCAGCCGTCGTACGAGGGCCTGCACGACGAAGGCCGTGAACGCGAGGTAGGAGAGCGCGACGACGCCGGCCGCGGTCCGGGTCCCACCGACGACCGCCGCCGTGCCGAGGCCCACCTCGAACGCGGCGACGATCCGCACGATCACCGCCGGCACGACGAGTCCGCTGCGGGCGAGGGCGCCCACCGAGTCGCGCGGCTCGGCCACCTTGGCCACGCCGGCCACCACGAGCAGCGTGACGGCGATCCCGTACGGCACGGTCCAGGGGCCCATCGCGGGACGAATGTAGACCCGGGTAGCGTCTCGCCCCGCACGGCCGGAGCACGCCGAGGGGGAACCATGCCGAGGACGATCGACGACGCCGCCATCGAACGGCTCATGACCAGGGCCCGGCGCGAGATCGACGCCGGGCTCCTCCCCTCGGCCCAGCTCGCGATCGCCCTCGACGGCGAGGTCATCCTCGACGAGACGCTCGGCGAGACCGATCCCGCATCGCGCTACTGCGTGTTCTCGGCCACGAAGCCGTTCATCGCAAGCGTGTGCTGGTTGCTGATCCAGGAGGGTTCGCTCGACGTCTCGAAGCGGGTCGTCGACTACATCCCGGAGTTCGGCACGAACGGCAAGGAGGTCATCACCGTCGAGCAGGTGATGCTCCACCAGAGCGGGTTCCCGTCGGCCCCGCTCGGCCCGCCCGCGTGGGCCACCAAGGAGGGTCGCCTCGAGGCCTTCGCGAAGTGGCGCCTGCAGTGGGAGCCCGGCACGAAGTTCGAGTACCACCCGTCGAGTGCGCACTGGGTGCTCGCCGAACTCATCGACCGGATCACCGGCGAGGACTACCGGGACGTCGTGGCGGACCGCGTGACGACGCCGATCGGTCTCCCCCGCCTGCTCGGCATCGACGAGCCCGTGCCGGTCCGCGTCCCGCGCTCGGTCGGCGAGGTCGCCACGCCCGACGAACTCGAGGCCGCACTCGGCGTGCGCGAGTTGCCGGCCACCGAGGTCACGACGGACTCCGTCGCCCACCTCGGCTCGCCCGAGGCGATCGCGGTCGGGATGCCTGGCGGCGGCGGGATCATGCGCGCCTGCGACCTCGTGATCTTCTACCAGGACCTCCTGCACAACTCGCACGGCATCTGGGACCAGCAGGTGCTCGACGACGCCCGCACGAACATCCGGAGCCGACTGCCCGATGTCTGGACGGGCGTCCCGGCGGCGCGCACGCTCGGCCTCGTGACGGCCGGCGACGACGGGCTCGCCGCGATGCGGGGCTTCGGGCGGACGAACTCGTCCGGCACCTTCGGGCACAACGGTGCGTTCGGGCAGATCGCATGGGCCGACCCCGAGACCGGCCTCTCGTTCGCGTACCTCACCGACGGACTCGACGAGCACGTGATCCGTCAGGCCAAGCGCGGCATCGCGCTCAGCAGCCTCGCGAACACCTGCGTGCAGTGACCCGGTGAGCGACGCGGACGCGCTCGCCGCGCTATGCGCGCGGGCCCTGACCGATCCGCCGACGGCCGACGAACTCTCCCGCGCGCTCCTCGTCGATCCGACCGTGCGGGTCCTCGGGGATCCGGGGGTCGGGGTCATCGCGTGCGCGCTCGACGGGGAGATCGGTTCGATCCGCCTCATCGCCGTGGACCGGCCGGCCCGCCGGCGCGGCATCGGTCGGGCGCTCATCCATGAGGCCGAGACGCACCTGCGGACCGCCGGCGCCACCTCCTTCCGGGTGGGCGGAGACGCGCCGCGGTACCTGTGGCCGGGCGTCGACGTCACCGACCTCGGGCTCCTCGCCCTGCTCGAGGCCGCCGGGTACGTCCGGGGCGAGGTGGCGCTGAACCTCGAGGTGCCACTCGGCGCCCTGCCGCCGGCACCCGACGAGCCGCCCGCCGAGGTGACCGCGGACGAGGTCGCCGCCTGGTGCGCCACGCACTGGCCCCACTGGGAGGTCGAGTTCGT
>JBJTWK010000020.1:0-15781 GCA_046081705.1 Actinomycetes bacterium
CCGCCAACACCCGCGTGATCGCCGCCGTCAACGTCGTCTTCCCATGGTCGATGTGACCGATGGTCCCGATATTCAGGTGCGGCTTCGTCCGCTCGAACTTCTCCTTGGCCATGGCCAATCTCTCCTGGGTGCTGACGCGCCGACGGGCACGTGGTGGGTTTGGTGGAAGGTGATCCGGGGACTACTCGCCGCGAACCCGGGCGGTGATCTCCGTGGCGATCGACTCCGGAACCTGCTGGTAGGAGTCGAACTGCATCGTGTAGGTCGCACGCCCCTGGGTGCGCGACCGCAGATCCGTAGCGTAACCGAACATCTCGGCCAGCGGCACCTGGGCCCGGACGGCGGAGGCGTTGCCCCGCTGCTCCATACCCTCGACCCGACCCCGGCGGGAGTTCAGGTCGCCGATGACGTCGCCCATGTAGTCCTCGGGGGTCACGACCTCGACGGCCATGACCGGCTCGAGGAGGACCGGCGAGGCCAGCTTGGCCGCCTTCTTCACGCACATCGACCCGGCGATCTTGAACGCCATCTCGGAGGAGTCGACGTCGTGGTACGAGCCGAAGGTGAGCGTGGCCCGGACGTCGACGAGGGAGTACCCGGCCAGCACGCCGCCGGCGAGGGCCTCCTGGATGCCGGCGTCGACCGACGGGATGTACTCCCGGGGGATCACACCGCCCGTGATCGAGTTCACGAACTCGTAGCCGCCACCCGGCCCGGTCGGCTCGAGCGTGAGCACGACGTGGCCGTACTGACCGCGACCACCGGTCTGGCGCACGTAGCGCTCCTCGACCTTCTCGACCTTCTTCGTGATGGTCTCGCGGTAGGCGACCTGCGGCTTGCCGACGTTGGCCTCGACGTTGAACTCGCGGACCATGCGGTCGACGAGGACCTCGAGGTGGAGTTCGCCCATGCCCTCGATGATCGTCTGACCGGTCTCCTCGTCGGTGTGGACGCGGAAGGTCGGGTCCTCGTCCGAGAGCGACGAGAGCGCCTTGCCGAGCTTGTCCTGGTCGGACTTGGTCTTCGGCTCGATCGCCACCGAGATGACCGGCTCCGGGAACTCCATGCGCTCGAGGATGATCGGCTTGGACCGGTCGCAGAGGGTGTCACCCGTGGTGGTGCCCTTGAACCCGAGGCCGGCGACGATGTCGCCCGCGTACGCGATCTCGATGTCCTCGCGCTCGTTGGAGTGCATCCGGAGCAGACGGCCGATGCGCTCCTTCTTGTCCTTGGTGGAGTTGTAGATCTCCGCGCCCTTCTCGAGCGTGCCCGAGTAGATGCGGAAGTAGGTGAGCTTGCCGTACGGGTCGGCGACGATCTTGAAGGCGAGGGCCGAGAAGGGCTCGCCATCGCTCGCCTTCCGGTTCATCTCCTCCTCGCCCGACATGTCAGTGCCGTGCGTCGGGGGGATATCGATCGGCGAGGGCAGGAAGTCGACGACCGCGTCGAGCATCGGCTGGACGCCCTTGTTCTTGAACGCAGTACCGCAGAGCACCGGCACGAACTGACCGGCGATCGTGCCCTTGCGGATGGCGGCCTTGATCTCCTCGACAGAGAGCTCCTCGTCGGCGAGGTACTTCTCCATGAGGTCGTCGTCGGCGGTGGCGGCCTCCTCGAGCATCATCGCCCGGTACTCGGCGGCCTGGTCGGCGAGCGCCGCCGGGATGTCGGTGACGGTGAAGGTCGCACCGAGCGAGTCGTCGTCGAGCGGCCAGACGAGCGCCTTGTTCTGGACGAGGTCCACGACGCCCTCGAAGTCGCCCTCCGCGCCGATCGGCAACTGGATGACGAGCGTGTTCGCGCCGAGGCGGTCCTGCATCATGTCGACGCAGCGGTAGAAGTCCGCACCGGTGCGGTCCATCTTGTTGACGAAGCACATGCGCGGGACCGAGTACTTGTCGGCCTGGCGCCACACGGTCTCGGTCTGGGGCTCGACGCCGGCCACCGCGTCGTACACCGCGACGGCACCGTCGAGGACGCGCAGGGAGCGCTCGACCTCGACCGTGAAGTCGACGTGGCCCGGGGTGTCGATGATGTTGATGCGGCAGTCCTGCCACTGGCACGTGGTCGCGGCGGAGGTGATGGTGATGCCGCGCTCCTGCTCCTGGACCATGTGGTCCATGACCGCGGCGCCCTCGTGGACCTCACCGATCTTGTAGGTGCGACCGGTGTAGTAGAGGATCCGCTCGGTCGTCGTGGTCTTGCCCGCGTCGATGTGGGCCATGATCCCGATGTTGCGGACCTTGTCGAGGGGGAACTCGCGTGCCATCTGCTCCGTCGTCTCTCGTGCTGGACCGGGCCGGGGGTGGCTCGGTCGGTCGTGCCGATTCCTGTCGTGGGGCCTCGTGCACACCGCCCGTCGCGCAATCGGCGCCGGCGTCAGCGACCCGGGACGGGGGTCGTCGGCGCCGACGCCGTGACGCGTCGATCGGTGTCCGCAGCGCCGGCGCCTACCAGCGGTAGTGCGCGAACGCCTTGTTGGACTCGGCCATCTTCTGGAGGTCGTCCTTGCGCTTGATCGAGGCGCCCAGCCCGTTGCTGGCGTCCATGATCTCGGCGGCGAGGCGCTCGGCCATCGTGCGCTCGCGGCGGGCCCGGGAGAACCCGACGACCCAGCGGATGGCGAGGGTGGTGGCCCGACGGGGCCGGACCTCGACGGGGACCTGGTAGGTCGCACCACCGACGCGGCGGCTACGGACTTCGAGGGCCGGACGCACGTTCTCGACCGCACGCTTGAGGGTCGGGATCGGGTCCGAACCGGTCTTGCGCTCGATCTCGGCGAGAGCGTCGTAGACGATCTTCTCGGCCGTGGAGCGCTTGCCCTGCAGGAGGATCTTGTTGACGAGCTGGGTGACCACGACGGACCGGTAGACGGGGTCGGGCTGGAGCTCTCGACGGGGGGCGGGTCCCTTGCGCGGCATGGTCAGCCCTTCTTCGCGCCGTAGCGACTACGGGCCTGCTTGCGGTTGGCGACGCCGCTTGCGTCGAGTGCGCCGCGGACGATCTTGTAGCGGACCCCCGGCAGGTCCTTCACGCGGCCGCCGCGCACGAGCACGATCGAGTGCTCCTGGAGGTTGTGGCCGACGCCCGGGATGTAGGCCGTGACCTCGATGCCGCTGCTGAGGCGCACACGGGCGACCTTGCGCAGGGCCGAGTTCGGCTTCTTCGGGGTGGTGGTGAAGACGCGCGTGCACACGCCGCGACGCTGGGGCGAGCCCTTGAGCGCCGGGGTCTTCGACTTGTCGATCTTGGTCTCCCGGCCCTTGCGGACCAACTGGGCGATGGTGGGCACAGGTCTCCCGAAGTGATTCGTGGTCGTACGCGGTGCCCGCCGGCGGCTGCCGACGGACGAGAGGCTTGCAGGCCGTGCTCACACCCCCGTGGAACGGGCGTGCACAGCCGGGCCGCAAGGATACGGGCGGGGCCGGCGCCGGGGCAAACCCCGTCGCCGACCCGTCCCGATCGGTCTAGACGCCGGTGGCGGACTCCCCCGGCTCGTCGCCCCCAGCCCCGCCCTCGACCGCCGCCGTGATGTCGGCCACCGCCGCATCGAGGGCGGCCGCGACCTCGGGGTCCGGGGTCGAGGTCTGGAGCCACGAGATCTCCTCGACCCCGGCGCTCTGGCCCTCGTGGGCCGAGGTGAGGTACTCGAGGAGACCCTCGGTGTCCGAGGAGTAGTACGGCATCGGCTCGTAGTCCGGGGCCTCGGTCCCGATCTCCCGGTAGACGGGCATGCCCGTGCCGGCCGGGATGAGCTTGCCGATGATGACGTTCTCCTTGAGACCCTCGAGCCCGTCCTCGCGGCCCTCGATCGCGGCCTCGGTGAGGACACGGGTCGTCTCCTGGAAGGAGGCGGCCGAGAGCCAGGAGTCGGTGGCGAGTGAGGCCTTCGTGATCCCCATGAGCTCGGGCCGACCCTCGGCGGGTCGCTTGTCCTCGTTCACGAGCACCCGGTTGGCGTCCGCGTAGCGGCGGGCGTCGACCTTCTCGCCGGGCAGGAAGGCGGAGTCGCCCGGCTCGAGCACGGTGACCCGGCGGAGCATCTGGCGGACGATGACCTCGACGTGCTTGTCGTGGATCGACACACCCTGCTCCCGGTACACCTTCTGGACCTCGTCGACGAGGTACTGCTGGGTGGACCGGACGCCCTCGATGTCGAGGATCCGCTTGGGGTCGCGCGGGGTGGAGGCGTCACCGACGAGGCACTCGCCGGCCTTGATCTCGGAGCCGTTCTGGACCGCGAGGCGGGCCCGGCGCGAGACCGCGTGCTCCTCCTCGCTGCCGTCGTCGGCAACGACCGTGATCGTCACCTCGCCCTTCTCGTTCTCGCCGATGCGCACGACGCCGGACTTGCCGGCAAGCAGCGCCGCACCCTTCGGGGTGCGGGCCTCGAACAGTTCGACGACGCGCGGGAGGCCGTGGGTGATGTCCTCACCCGCGACACCACCGGTGTGGAAGGTTCGCATGGTGAGCTGGGTCCCCGGCTCACCGATCGACTGGGCGGCGATGATGCCGACCGCCTCGCCGATCTCGACCATCTTCCCGGTGGCCAGCATCGTGCCGTAGCACGCGGCGCAGACCCCGAGGGTCGAGTCGCAGGTGAGGGCCGAACGCACCCGCACCTTCTCCACGGCCGCGTCGTCCCGCAGGGTGTCGACGAGCTCGTCAGTGATCTCCGTGTTGCGCGGGAGCACCGTGCCGTCCGAGAGCTTGAGGTCCTCCGCGAGGCAGCGGCTGCGCAGGGTGTTGCGCAGGGTGCGCTCGGACTCCGGACCGACGTGGTCGATCCAGATGCCACGGGTCGACCCGCAGTCCTCGTCCCGGACGATGAGTTCCTGGGAGACGTCGACGAGGCGCCGCGTGAGGTAGCCGGAGTCGGCGGTCCGCAGCGCGGTGTCGGCGAGACCCTTGCGGGCACCGTGGGTCGAGATGAAGTACTCGAGGACCGACAGACCCTCACGGAAGTTCGACTTGATCGGGCGAGGGATGATCTCACCGCGCGGGTTGGCCACCAGGCCGCGCATGCCGGCGATCTGACGCACCTGCATGACGTTGCCTCGGGCGCCCGAGCCGATCATCATCTCGATCGGGTTGAAGATGTCACCCTGCTGCAGGTCCCGCATGGCGTGGGTGACCTGCTCGGTGGCGTCGGTCCAGATCTCGATCTCGCGCTGACGCCGCTCCTCGTCGGTGAGGATGCCGTTCTCGTACTGCTGCTCGACCTTGGCGGCCTTCGTCTCGTTCTCGTCGAGGAGCCGAGCCTTCTCGGACGGCGTGCGCACGTCCTCGATCGAGATCGTGAGACCCGCGCGGGTCGCGTACTCGAAGCCGGTGTCCTTGAGGAGGTCGAGCGAACGCGCGACCTCCGCCTTGTCGTAGTCCTTCACGAGGTCGCCCACGACCCGGGAGACGTCACCCTTGCGGAAGGCCGAGTCGGCCGCCACGAACGGGAACGCCATGGAAGGCGGGAGCACCTCGGCGAAGCGGAGCCGGCCGAGTGAGGTCTCGACGAGCACGCGGTCGCCGGTGCGCCGGACGACCGGGCTCCCGGCCGCGGTCGGATCGGCGACCCACTCGCCCTTGGCGTCGTCCCAGACCTCGCGGGCCGGGAACAGGTCGGCCGGGAACCGCTCGGCGCTCACCCGGGCGCGCAGCGGCCGGTGGAGGTTGACGCCCGGCTGCCCGTCGACCCCGCGCTGGTCGTACGCCATGATCGCCTCGTCGAGCGACGCGAACACGAGCCGCTCGTCCTGCGGGAGCGAGTCGAAGGTCCGGATCGCGCCCGCCGCGTCGGTCTCGAGCACCGTGAGGTAGTAGGAGCCGATGATCATGTCCTGGCTCGGCACCGCGATCGGGTTGCCGTGCGCGGGCGACAGGACGTTGTGGGCCGAGAGCATGAGGAGGCGGGCCTCCGCCTGGGCCTCCGCGCTCAGCGGCAGGTGCACGGCCATCTGGTCGCCGTCGAAGTCGGCGTTGAAGGCGGCGCACACGAGCGGGTGGATCTGGATCGCCTTGCCCTCGACGAGCACCGGCTCGAACGCCTGGATGCCGAGGCGGTGGAGCGTGGGGGCGCGGTTCAGGAACACCGGGTGCTCCATGATGACGTCCTCGAGGACGTCCCACATCTGCGGGCGGGCCCGCTCGACCATGCGCTTGGCCGACTTGATGTTCTGCGCGTACTCGGGATCGACGAGCCGCTTCATGACGAAGGGCTTGAAGAGCGCGAGCGCCATCTGCTTGGGCAGACCGCACTGCTGGAGCTTGAGCTGCGGACCGACGACGATGACCGAACGGCCGGAGTAGTCGACGCGCTTGCCGAGCAGGTTCTGACGGAACCGGCCCTGCTTGCCCTTGAGCATGTCCGAGAGTGACTTGAGCGCACGGTTGCCGGGGCCCGTGACCGGGCGGCCGCGACGGCCGTTGTCGAAGAGGGCGTCGACCGCCTCCTGGAGCATGCGCTTCTCGTTGTTGATGATGATCTCGGGCGCACCGAGGTCGAGGAGGCGCTTCAGGCGGTTGTTGCGGTTGATGACGCGTCGGTACAGATCGTTGAGGTCGGAGGTCGCGAAGCGACCACCGTCGAGCTGCACCATCGGACGGAGGTCCGGCGGGATGACCGGCACCGCGTCGAGGACCATGCCCATCGGCGAGTTGATGATGCGGCCGTCCTCGTCGCGGCGGTTGAACGCCGACACGACCTTGAGGCGCTTGATCGCACGGGCCTTCTTCTGACCCTTCGCGCTCTGGCTCGTCTCCTTGAGCTCGATCTCCTCGGCCTCGAGGTCGAGCCGGGAGATGAGGTCCTTGACGGCCTCGGCGCCCATGCCGCCCGCGAAGTAGTCCTCGACGCGGTAGCGCAGCTCGCGCCAGACCCGCTCGTCGTCGATGAGCTGCTTGGGCTTGAGCGACTTGATCGTGTCGAGGACGGTCTTCTCGAAGTCGATGTCGAACTGGTACCGCTCGCGGATCTCCTCGACCTCGCGCTCGGTCGCCTTGCGGAGCTTCTCGGTGTCGGCCTTCTTCGCCCCACCGGCCTCGGCGGCCGCCAGTTCAGTCTCGAGGGCCTGGAACCGCTGCTCGATCTCGACGTCACGCCGCTGCTCGAGGTCCGAGATCTCGGCCCGGAACTCGGCCTCGAGCTCGGGGAGGTCGGTGTGCAGACGCTCGGCGTCCACCCAGGTGACGAGGTTCGACGCGAAGTAGATGACCTTCTCGAGCTGCTTCGGCGCGATGTCGAGGAGGTAGCCGAGCCGGCTCGGGACGCCCTTGAAGTACCAGATGTGGGTGACCGGGGCGGCGAGCTCGATGTGGCCCATGCGCTCGCGGCGCACCTTCGAGCGGGTGACCTCGACGCCGCAGCGCTCGCACACGATGCCCTTGAAGCGGACGCGCTTGTACTTGCCGCAGTAGCACTCCCAGTCCTTGGTCGGACCGAAGATCTTCTCGCAGAACAGGCCGTCCTTCTCCGGCTTGAGCGTGCGGTAGTTGATCGTCTCGGGCTTCTTCACCTCGCCCTCGGACCACGTGCGGATCTGGTCCGCGGTGGCGAGGGAGATGGAGAGCTTCTCGGAGGCGTTGACGTCGAGCACCCTGATTCTCCGTGTGAGCGTCGTGCGTGGCTGTGCTGGGGGGTGGAGCGGGCCGGTGGCGCGTGCGCCACCGGCCGTTGGTGTTGTTCGGCCGGGTTACGGCGCGCTGCGCCGGGCCTCGTCCTCCTCGTCGGAGCCGCGCTCCGGACGGGAGAGGTCGATGCCGAGCGACTCGGTCGTCCGGAAGGCGTCCTCGTCGAGCTCGCGGATCTGCACCTCGGCGCCGGCCTCGTCGAGGACCCGCACGTTGAGGCAGAGCGCCTGCATCTCCTTGATGAGCACCTTGAAGGACTCGGGGATCCCCGGCTCGGGGATGTTCTCGCCCTTCACGATGGCCTCGTAGACCTTCACGCGACCGAGCACGTCGTCGGACTTGATGGTGAGGATCTCCTGGAGCGCGTAGGCGGCGCCGTACGCCTCGAGGGCCCACACCTCCATCTCGCCGAAGCGCTGACCGCCGAACTGCGCCTTCCCACCGAGCGGCTGCTGGGTGATCATCGAGTACGGACCGGTCGACCGGGCGTGGATCTTGTCGTCCACGAGGTGCGACAGCTTCAGGATGTACATGTACCCGACGGTGACCGGGCGGTCGTAGGGCTCGCCGGTGCGGCCGTCGAAGAGCTGGGCCTTACCGTCTTGGGTCGCGAGGTGCGACCCGTCGGCGCCGTCGGCGTGGAGCTTGCCGAAGAGCTGCTTGATCGTGTCGAGCTGCCCGCTCTCCTCGGCCTCGTCCCAGTGGGCCCCGTCGAACACCGGGGTCTCGACCCAGACGGCCGGCTCGGTGATGGGCCGGGTCTTGCGGGTCTGGGCGGGCTTGGCACCCTCGCCGTCCCAGCCGTGGCGTGCGACGTAGCCGAGGTGGGCCTCGAGGACCTGCCCGATGTTCATGCGGCTCGGAACACCGAGCGGGTTGAGCACGATGTCGACGGGCGTGCCGTCCGCGAGATACGGCATGTCCTCGGGCGGGAGGATCTTGGAGATCACACCCTTGTTCCCGTGGCGGCCGGCGAGCTTGTCGCCCTCGCTGATCTTGCGCTTCTGGGCGACGTACACGCGCACGAGGGCGTTCACCCCGGGAGCCAGCTCGTCGCCTGCGTCGCGGGAGAACACCTTGACGTCGATGACCTTGCCGGTCTCGCCGTGCGGCACCTTGAGGGAGGTGTCGCGGACCTCGCGGGCCTTCTCGCCGAAGATGGCGCGCAGGAGGCGCTCCTCCGGGGTCAGCTCGGTCTCACCCTTCGGCGTGACCTTGCCGACGAGCACGTCGCCCGGGCCCACCTCGGCCCCGATGCGCACGATGCCCCGCTCGTCGAGGTCCTTGAGGATGTCCTCGGAGAGGTTCGGGATGTCCCGGGTGATCTCCTCGGCACCGAGCTTGGTGTCGCGGGCGTCGATCTCGTGCTCCTCGATGTGGATCGAGGTGAGCACGTCGTCGCGCACGAGCCGCTCGTTGAGGATGATGGCGTCCTCGAAGTTGTGGCCCTTCCACGGGATGAGCGCCACGAGCAGGTTCTTGCCGAGGGCGAGTTCACCGCCGTGGGTCGAGGGGCCGTCCGCCAGCACGGCACCGGCCTCGACGACGTCACCCTCGCTCACGAGGATGCGCTGGTTGATGCAGGTGCCCTGGTTCGAGCGGCGGAACTTGGAGAGGTGGAACGTCTCCTTCTTGCCGCTGTCGTAGGCCACCGTGATCGACGCGCCCGTGACCTCGGAGACGGTGCCCGCCTCGGCGGCCACCGCGAGCTCGCCGGCGTCGTTGGCCGCGCGGCCCTCGACCCCGGTGCCGACGTACGGCGCCTCGGGACGGACCGTCGGGACGGCCTGCCGCTGCATGTTGGCGCCCATGAGCGCGCGGTTGGCGTCGTCGTGCTCGAGGAACGGGATGAGCGCGGTCGCCAGCGACACGATCTGCTTCGGCGACACGTCCATGTAGTCGAGCTCCGCCGGGCTCACGAACGCGACCTCGCCGCGACCCTTGCGAGCGAGCACGCGCGCATCGTGGAACCCGCCGTCCGGCCCTAGGTGGGCGTTCGCCTGCGCGATGACGTGGCGGTCCTCGTCGTCGGCGGCGAGGTAGTCGACCTGCTCGGTGACCCGGCCGTCGACCACCTTGCGGTACGGCGTCTCGATGAAGCCGAACCGGTTGATGCGGGCGAACGACGCGAGGTAGCCGATGAGACCGATGTTCGGACCCTCCGGGGTCTCGATCGGGCACATGCGGCCGTAGTGCGACGGGTGGACGTCACGGACCTCGAAGCCGGCGCGCTCACGGCTGAGACCACCGGGCCCGAGGGCCGAGAGGCGACGCTTGTGGGTGAGACCCGCGAGCGGGTTGGTCTGGTCCATGAACTGGCTGAGCTGCGAGGAGCCGAAGAACTCCTTGATCGCCGCCACCACGGGCCGGATGTTGATGAGGGTCTGCGGGGTGATCGCCTCGACGTCCTGGGTCGTCATGCGCTCACGCACGACGCGCTCCATGCGGGAGAGGCCCACCCGGAACTGGTTCTGGATGAGCTCGCCCACCGAGCGGACGCGACGGTTGCCGAAGTGGTCGATGTCGTCCGGGAAGTAGTCGTCCGGCTGGTCGTTGGCGTGCAGCTTCACGAGGTACGAGACCGTCGCGATGATGTCCGCCCGCGAGAGCGTGAACTCGGCCTGGCCGCGCTCGGGGTTCTCCGGCGGGACCGGGATGCCGAGACGGTCGAGTACGTCCATGACCCGGCCGTACTCGTCGTGCAGCTTCTTCGAGACCTTGTGGCGACCGACCTTCGCGAGGTCGTAGCGCTTCGGGTTGAAGAACAGCGTGTCGATGAGCTTCATCGACGCGTCGACCGTCGGGGGCTCGCCCGGCCGCAGCTTGCGGTACAGGTCGATGAAGGCCTCGTCGACCGTGTCGGTCGGGTCCTTGTCGAGCGTGTTGCGCATCGAGTCGTAGGGCTGGCCGTTCGGGTCGAGCACGAGGTTGAGGAGCTCGTCCGGGGTCTCGCCGAAGCCGAGCGCCTTGAGCAGGATGGTGACCGGCTGCTTGCGCTTCCGGTCGACCCGGACGTACACGACGCCCTTCTTGTCGACCTCGAACTCGAGCCAGGCGCCGCGGCCAGGGATCATCTTGGCGCCGACGATGAACTTGTCGGGGTCGGCCTTGTCGGCGTCGACGTTGAAGTAGACGCCCGGCGACCGGACGAGCTGCGAGACGACGATGCGCTCGGTGCCGTTGATGATGAAGGTGCCCCGCGAGGTCATCATGGGGAAGTCCCCCATGAAGACCGTCTGCTCCTTGATCTCACCCGTGCCGGCGTTCATGAACCGCGCCGTGACGAACAGCGGGCGCGAGTAGGTCATGTCCCGCTCGCGGCACTGGTCCTCGGTGTGCTTGGGCGGCTCGAAGAAGTGGTCGGTCAGCTCGAGGCGGAGCTGCTCCGTGAAGTCGGTGACCGGCGAGATGTCGCGCAGGACCTCGGCGACTCCCTCATTGATGAACCACTCGAAGGACTCCTTCTGCACCGCGATGAGATCGGGCAGGGGAAGCACCTCGCGGTGCTGTCCGAACGAGAAGCGTTCGCGGGACGCGAGACGGGCCAACGTCACTCCTTGCAAGACGACGGGCGCGCGCCGACCTCGGGGCAGGGGTCAGCAGCGGGGCAGGACGGCACGGCTAATGGATGCTAGCCGCGCGCGGATCAGGGCCGCAAGGTGAAACGCCGGAAGGCGCCACCGGGGTGGCGCCGAATTGCGGCGCAGGATACGACGGGGCCGCGCAGGGGTCAAGGACCCCCGCGGCGGCGACCGTCACGGCCCTGGGGGGAGGCGCTACTTGACCTCGACGGAGGCGCCGGCCTCCTCGAGCTGAGCCTTCGCCTTCTCCGCGTCCTCCTTGGAGACCTTCTCGAGGACGGGCTTCGGGGCGCCGTCGACGAGGTCCTTGGCCTCCTTGAGGCCGAGGCTCGTGAGGGCCCGCACCTCCTTGATGACCTGGACCTTCTTGTCGCCGGCGGCGACGAGGACCACGTCGAACTCGTCCTGGTCGCCACCTGCGGCGGCGGCCTCGCCGCCACCACCGGCGGCCGGGGCGGCCGCGACGGCCACGGGAGCCGCGGCGGTGACGCCGAACTCCTCCTCGAAGGCCTTCAGGAAGTCGTTGAGCTCGAGGACCGTCATGCTCTTGAAGACGTCCAGGAGTTCGCTGGTGCTCATCGCCATGGTGTTGCTCTCCTTGCTGGTGTGATCTGGTCGGATCTGGTGGATCGTGGGTCGGGACCGGCCCACGGGGGAACGGGGACTACTCGGTCGCCTCGTCGGCGGCCTCGGCGGCCGGCTCCTCGGCGGGGGTCTCGGCCGCACCGTCGGCGGTCGCCTCCGGTGCCTCGGCGGTCGCCGCCTCGGGGGCCTCGGGCGCCGGAGCCTCGGCCGCGGGGGCCTCGGGCTCGGCGGGGGTCGCCTCGGCCGGAGCCTCGGCGGGCGGCGGGGTCTCCCCCGCCTCGATCCGCTGGTCGATGAGGGCCTTGACGCCGTAGGCCACGTTGCGGGGCAGGGCCTGGAACAGGCCGGCGGCCTTGACGAGCGGGGCCTGGAAGGCGCCGGCGATCCGGGCGAGGAGCTCCTCGCGGGGGGCGACCTCGGCGAGGGCGTCGACCTCGGCGGCCGTGATGAGCCGGGAGCCGAGCAGACCGCCCTTGACCACGAAGGCCTCGGTGGTCTTCGCGAAGGCCTTGAGCGCCTTGGCCGCGAGGACGGCGTCGCCCTTCACGAAGGCGATGGCGGTCGGGCCCTCGAGCATCGGGACGAGGTCCGCGGCGCCAGCCTCGGTGGCCGCCCGACGGGCGAGGGTGTTCTTGAAGATCTTGAGGTCGGTGCCGGCCGGGCGCAGCGCAGCACGCAGCTCGGCGATCTCGGTGACCGTGAGGCCGCGGTACTCCGTGAGGACGGCCGCGTCGGCCTCCTCGAGGCGCTCACGGATCTCGGTGACGGCGGCGACCTTCTCGGGCCTTGCCATGTCGTGCTCCTGGTGGTCTGGGTCTGTGCGTCCCGGGCGGTACGGCCCGGAACGTCGAACGGGGTGCCTGTCGCGCGAGAGCAGCGAGAGACACCCCGGGTTCGGGAGTCGCCTCGTCCGGCGGGGCTCGATGCCCCATTACCGCCCCGGGTGGTACCGGGGCGACCGGAGGTCTGCGGCGCAGATCGGTTGTAGGGGGCGGGACTCTAGCCCGCTGCGGTGGCCGGCGCCTCCTCGAGGAGGTCCTTGGTCCGGGTGGGGTCGAGGCGCAGGCCCGGGCCCATGGTCGAGGAGACGCTCACGCCCTTGATGTAGCGACCCTTGGCCGAGGCCGGCTTGGCCCGGAGAACCTCGTCGACGATGGCCTGGTAGTTGCCGAGGAGGGCCTCGGTGGAGAACGAGACCTTGCCGATCGGCACGTGGACGTTGCCGTACCGGTCGGTCCGGTACTCGACCCGACCGCCCTTGAACTCGGTGACCGCCCGGCCGACCTCGGTCGTGACGGTCCCGGTCTTCGGGTTCGGCATGAGGCCGCGCGGGCCGAGGGCTCGACCGAGCTTGCCCACCTGGGCCATGAGGTCGGGGGTGGCGATGGCGAGGTCGAAGTCCATGAAGCCCCCCTCGACCCGGGCCACGAGGTCGTCGGCCCCGACGACGTCGGCCCCGGCGGCCTCCGCCTCGCGGGCCGCCTCGCCGGCCGCGAACACCGCGACGCGGATGGTCTTGCCGGTCCCCGCCGGGAGGCTGACCGTGCCGCGGATGGCCTGGTCGGCCTTGCGGGGGTCGACGCCGAGCCGGAAGACGACCTCGACGGTCTCGTCGAACTTCGCCTTCGCGAGCGACTTCACGAGCGCCAGCGCCTCGGCGGGCTCGTGGAGCTGGTCACGGTCGACCTGCTTGGCCGCGTCCGTGTAGTTCTTGCCGTGCTTCGCCATGGTGGCTCCCTCGTTGGTCGAGCCCGGCGGCGAGGTCGTCCGCGCGGGCGATGTGGTGACGGGTGGACGGATCAGTCGACGATGTCGAGGCCCATGGAACGGGCCGTGCCGGCGACCTGGGCGATGGCGCCCTCGAGGTCGATGGCGTTGAGGTCGGGCATCTTCTGCTCGGCGATCTGGCGGACCTGGTCCGCGGTGACCGTGCCCGCCTTCACGACCGGGGTGGTCGAGGAGCCCTTGTCGATCCCGGCCGCCTTGCGGAGCAGGAACGGGGTCGGCGGGGTCTTGAGCACGAAGGTGAAGGAACGGTCCTCGTACACCGAGATCTCCACCGGCACGACCGTGCCGCGCTGGTTCTCCGTCGCAGCGTTGTACGCCTTGCAGAAGTCCATGATGTTGAGACCGTGCGGTCCGAGCGCCGTACCGACCGGCGGTGCGGGCGTGGCCGCCCCCGCCTCGATCTGGATCTTCACGACTGCTGCGAGCTTCTTCTTCGCCATGGGGTTCCCTCGTGTGACTACAGCTTGGCGACGTCGGCGATCTCGAGCTCGACCGGCGTCTCACGTCCGAAGATGTTGACGAGCACCTTGAGCTTCGACCGATCGACGTCGATCTCGTCGATGACCCCGTTGAAGTCGGCGAAGGCGCCGGTGACGACCCGCACCTGCTCGCCCATCTCGAACTCGAACCGGGGACGGATCTTCTTCTCGGGCGCCGGACCACCGACGGGGCCGCCGCTGCCGAGGGTCTCCTCGACCTCACGCCGCGAGAGCGGGGAGGGCTTCGCACCGTTGCCCACGAACCCGGTGACGCCGGGGGTGTTGCGCACGGCGCCCCAGGTCTCGTCGTCGAGGTGCATCCGGATGAGGAGGTAGCCGGGCCAGACCTTCTTCTGGACCACGACCTTGCGACCGTTCTTGAACTCGATGACGTCCTCGGTCGGGATCACGACCTCGTGGATGCGCTCCTCGACGTTCAGCGCCTTCATGCGGGTGGAGAGGTTGCCCTTCACCTTGTTCTCGTAGCCCGCGTACGTGTGGACCACGTACCAGCGACCGGGGCGGTCGTACGGGCTGGGCTCGATCTCGACCTCCTCCTCGTCGTCCTCGTCGTCGAAGACGGCGACGAGTTCGGCGTCCGCGCCGAGTTCCCCGGTGGCCTCGACGGACCCGGTGGCCGCGTCGGCGGCCTCGGCGTCGGCGCCCTCGGCCGGGAGCCCGGCGGGATCGGTGGTGTCGTCGGTGAGGAAGTCGTTCATGTCAGCTGCCGAAGAGGTTGAGGACGAACTCCGCCGAAACCCAGTCGAGTCCGAAGATGAGCGCGGTCATGATCATCAGGACGATGACCACGATGATCGTTGAGTTGATGACCTCCGGCTTGGTCGGCCAAGCCACCTTCTTGAGTTCGCCCCGGACCTCCCGGAAGTACTCCCCGGGCGAGGTGCGCTCCTTCTTGGTGACCGGCGCGGCCGGGCGACGCTCGGGGCGCGACGGCTTGTCGGCCCCCTGCTTCGCCATCATGCGCTTGGTCTCGCGGTTCACCGGTGCGCCTCTCGGGTGGGTGCGACGTCGGGTGGTACGGGTCGTGGTCTGGAGCAGGGCAGGAGGGACTTGAACCCCCAACCGTCGGTTTTGGAGACCGAAGCTCTGCCAATTGAGCTACTGCCCTCCGGGCTCCCTGGGGGCCGGGCGACGGATGGTAGCAGCGACCCCCCGGGAGGCGCCCCTCGGGATGCGACGGGCCCACCGCCCTGGGCGACCCCCGGCCCGCCGGCGCGGACCACCCTGCGCGTCCGACCGTCCCGGTCCCGGGACCCGGACGCCGGGGGCATCGGGCCCGGACGCGTCGGAGCCCGGGGGCGGGATCGCTCCCACCGCCGGGCCCCGACGTGACACCGGTCCGATCGGACGAGGGCTAGCGGGTCTCCTTGTGGAGCGTGTGCTGACGCTCGTGGCGGCAGTACTTCTTCATCTCGATCCGCTCGCGGTCATTGATCTTGTTCTTCTTGGTGATGTAGTTCCGTCGCTTGCAGGACTCGCAGGCGAGGGTCACCTTGATGCGCTTGTCACTGGCCATCGTTCGTCATCCCCTACTTGATGATGGAGGTGACGCGGCCGGCACCGACCGTACGCCCACCCTCACGGATCGCGAACCGGAGACCCTCCTCCATCGCGATCGGGTTGATGAGCTCGACCGTCATCTCCGTGTTGTCACCCGGCATCACCATCTCCACACCCGACGGCAACTCGATCATGCCCGTGATG
>JBJTWK010000021.1:0-104229 GCA_046081705.1 Actinomycetes bacterium
GGGGGCGCGGGCTCGTCCCCGGGCGGGACGCACCCGTACCATCCGGGTCGTGGATTTCGCCTGGACCGAGGAGCATGTCGCGCTGCGCGACCGGGCCCGCACGGTGGCCGCCGACGCCGTGGCCCGGTATGGCCGCCACAACGACGCCTGGATCAACGGCTTCTCGAAGGAGCTCGCCCGCGAGTTGGCCGCCGAGGGATGGATCGGGATGACCTGGCCGACCGAGTTCGGCGGGGGCGGTCGGCCCGCGATCGACCGGCTCATCGTGGGCGAGGAACTCATCGCTGCGGGTGCACCGATCGCCGCGATGTGGTTCGCCGACCGGCAGATGGGTCCGGCCCTCATCGGCTACGGGCGGCCCGACCAGCAGGCTGAGTTCCTCCCGCGGATCCTCTCGGGCGAGACCACGTGGTGCATCGTCATGAGCGAGCCGAACGCGGGCAGCGACCTCGCGAGTCTCAAGACCGCGGCCGTGCGCGAAGGTGACGACTGGGTCATCAACGGTCAGAAGATCTGGACCTCATTCGGCGAGGTCGCCGACTACTGCTACCTCATCTGTCGCACCCGGACCGACGGTCCGCCCCACGCCGGCATCTCCGAGATCATCGTGCCGATGGACACCCCGGGCATCGAGGTGCGTCCCATCACCGACATGACGACCAACCGCCACTTCTGCGAGGTGTTCTTCACCGACGTGCGGGTCCCGGTCACGAACCTGGTGGGGGAGGAGGGCGGCGCGTTCCGGCAGACCATGAAGCAGCTCGAGCACGAGCGCGGTGGGATCGACCGGCTCGTATCGAACCGCGCCCTCTACGAGATCGCGGTGGCGCGGGCGGATCGTTCGGACCGGCTCGTCCGCCAGCGGATCGCGGATCTCGAGATCTCGTACCGCATCGGGCGGATCCTCGTCATCCGGGAGGTGCTCAAGCAGGCGCCGGCCGGGTTCAGCGCGGCGACGAAGTGCTTCTGCACCGAGCACGAGGCCCGGGTCGCGGACTTCGTCGCCCACGTGCTCGGACCGGAGGCGCTCCTCTGGGATGACGTGACCCGGGGCCTCTGCTACGCCCCCGGGTACACGATCATGGGGGGCACCTCGAACGTCATGCGCAACATCCTCGGGGACCGGGTCCTCGGCCTCCCGCGCTGATCCGGATCCGTCCCCGTAGGGCTCCGGGCCCCCGTTCACACACCGTTCACAATCGGGCAACGGCCGGGAAAACCCGGCCGGGGAGGCTCTCGCTCGTTCCGGGAGGTTCCCGGGCCCCGGGGCCGGATGGGCCCGGACGGGTGGGGCTGCGTAGATTCGGCGCTCGCCCCCAGACGCAGGTGAAGGAGAGCGCAGTGGCCTACCAGGCGGAGTACATCTGGATCGACGGCACGGAGCCGACGGCCAAGATCCGTTCGAAGACGAAGATCATCCACAAGGACGCCCCGGCCTCGGTGGCGGACCTCCCGATCTGGGGCTTCGACGGCTCGTCGACCAACCAGGCCACCGGTGACAAGTCGGACTGCGTGCTGAAGCCCGTCTTCATGTGCCCGGACCCGACCCGCGGCGAGCCGAACGTGCTCGTCATGTGCGAGGTGTTCCTCGTCAACGACACGCCGCACCCGACGAACACGCGCGCCGCGCTGCGCGAGGTCGCCGAGAAGTTCGCGGCCCAGGAGCCGATGTTCGGCATCGAGCAGGAGTACACCTTCTTCAAGGGTGGCCGTCCGTACGGCTTCCCCGAGACCGGGTTCCCGGCGCCCCAGGGCGGGTACTACTGCGGCGTCGGTGCCGACGAGATCTTCGGTCGCGACGTGGTCGAGGCCCACACCGAGGCGTGCCTCGAGGCCGGCCTCGAGATCTCCGGCATCAACGCCGAGGTCATGGTCGGCCAGTGGGAGTACCAGATCGGGCCGTTGGGTCCGCTGGACGCCTCGGACCAGATCTGGGTGTCGCGGTGGCTGCTCTACCGCATCGCCGAGGAGTTCGACGTGATGGTCACGCTCGACGCCAAGCCGGTGAAGGGCGACTGGAACGGCGCGGGCGCGCACACGAACTTCTCCACGAAGTCGATGCGTGACGACGGCGGCTGGGACAAGATCATCGCCGGCTGCGAGGCCCTCGGGAAGAAGGCCGACCTCCACATCGCGCACTACGGGCACGACATCGAGAGCCGGCTCACTGGTGCGCACGAGACGCAGCGGTACGACCAGTTCTCCTACGGCGTGTCCGACCGCGGTGCGTCCATCCGCATCCCGTGGCAGTGCGAGATCGACCGCAAGGGCTACCTCGAGGACCGTCGCCCGAACGCCAACTGCGACCCGTACGTGGTGACGCGGCTCATGGTCGACACGATCTGCGGCGAGCTCGCCTGATCGTCGACCGCACCGGAACGTGAACGGGGCCCCGGCCGAGTGCCGGGGCCCCGTCGCGTCCGGGGTCGATCAGGGCCGCGCGGCCTCGCACGCGTCGCGCGTATGGCAGCCGGCGAGGTGATCGTTCACGACGCCGACGGCCTGCATCGCGGCGTACGCGGTGGTCGGGCCGATGAAGCGGAACCCGCAGGCCTTCAGCGCCTTCGCGAGTGCGACCGACTCCGGGCTCGACGAGGCGATGTCCGCGAGGCGCCGCGGTGTGCGCCGGCGCACCGGCGCGTGCGACCACACGAGGTCGGTGAGGGACCCGTGCCGTTCGAGCACGGTCGACATGGCGCGGGCGTTCGCGATCGTCGCCTCGATCTTGCCCCGATGGCGCACGATGCCTGCGTCGGCGAGGAGACGATCGACGTCACGAGCGTCGAAGGCCGCGACGGTCGCCCAGTCGAAGCCCGCGAACGCGGCTCGGAAGTGCTCGCGCTTGCGCAGGATCGTGATCCAGGCGAGCCCGGACTGGAAGCCCTCGAGGCTGAGGCGTTCGAAGAGGCCGCGGTCGTCGACGACCGCGCGTCCCCACTCGGTGTCGTGGTACGCGCGGTAGAGGATCGCTCCCGCACTCCCGTCGGCCCCCGCGCCCCACGCGCAGCGCGCGAGGCCGTCGGGCCCGAGGATGAGCCCGGTCCTCACACGCCGATGTCCCCGAACTTCGGAGCGATGCCGCGGTCCTGACGACGGAAGACCTCTGAAGTTCGGGGGGAGCTCACTGGCGGGCCCAGGCCTCGAGCGCCTCGGACTCCGCCAGCCCCTCGTGGTCGCGCCCGTGGGCGACGCGGATCTCGACGACGTCGAGTTCGCCCTCGAACGGGAACTCGCCCGTGTAGAGCTCGCTGACGGGGGAGCCGTGGTCGCGACCGACGCTCGGGCCGATGCTGGAGATCACGTTCATGACGAACGGGATCTCGACCGTGCCGCACTCCTGCCCGTCGATGATGACGGCCGCGATCCCGTTGCGCTTGATGCGTCGGAACCGGACGCCGACCGTGCTCGCGCCCACCGGGACCGGGATCGTCGAGGAGACGAGGTGGTGCTCGCCGAAGCAGTTGTAGTCGAACACCACACGGTCGTCCTGGACGAACACCGAGAAGCCGGAGTTCTCGGTGCCGCTCGCGTAGAGCACGCCGCCCTGGCCGGCGGCGCGGGTGATCGACGCCTCGAGGTCCCACGACCGACCACCGACCGGGGCCGATGCCTGGGCCGGCATGGGGGCCATGGGCGGGCGGTACCGGTAGGTGCGGTCGGTCGGGTGCGGCGAGTGCTCGCGGAAGCGGGCCCCGAAGAGCTCGATGCCGCGGTCGTCGAGCGGGAGCACGCCGTGCTCCTCGGCCTCACGCCACCAGATCTCGATCATCTCCGCGAGCTTCTCGGGCATCTCGGCGGCGAGGTCGTTGCACTCCGACCGGTCCTCGGCCACGTGGTAGAGCTCCCACCGGTCGTCGTCGAACGGCGTACCCGGATCGTGCTTCGTGACGGCCTTCCAGCCCTCGTGGTAGATGCCTCGGTGCCCGTGCATCTCGAAGTACTGCACCGTCTTGTGGCTCGCGGCGGCGGGGTCGTCGAAGGAGTACGCCATCGACGTGCCGGTCACCGGCATCTGCTCGATCCCGCGGTACGCGGCGGGCGGCGTCATGTCGAGCACCTCGTAGATGGTCGGCACGATGTCATTGACGTGGTGGAACTGGTCGCGCAGGCCGCCCCCGTCCTTGATGCGGTCCGGCCAGTGGATCACGAGCGGCACGTGCACGCCGCCCTCGTGGGTGTTCTGCTTGTAGTACTTGAACGGCGCGTTGCCGGCCTGGGCCCAGCCCCACGGGTAGTTCGCGTGGCTGTGCGGGCCACCGATGTCGTCGATGCGGTGGATCGCCTCGTCGGGCGTCTCGATGAGGAAGTTGAAGAACTTCATCTCGTGCATGACGCCGAACGGCCCGCCCTCCTGGCTCGCGCCGTTGTCCGACAGCAGGATGACGATCGTGTTGTCGAGTTCGCCGAGTGCCTCGAGTGCGTCGATGTACCGCCCGATCTGCACGTCGGTGTGGTCGAGGAAGGCCGCGTAGGCCTCCTGGAGGCGGATGGCGAGGCGCTGCTGGTTGTCGGGCAGGTCGTCCCACGCCTCGACGCCGGGGTTGCGCGGGGCGAGTCGCGTGCCCTCGGGGAGCAGGCCCATCGCCTGCTGGTTCGCGAACCACCGCTCGCGGATGACGTCCCAACCCTCGTCGAACCGGCCGCGGTACTTGGCGAGGAACTCGGGCGGCGACTGGTGGGGGGCGTGCGTGGCGCCGAACGCGAGGTAGGTGAAGAACGGGCGGTCGGGTCGGATCGACTTCGCGTCGTGCACGAACTCGATCGCCTTGTCGACGAGGTCCTCGGAGAGGTGGTACCCCTCGGCGACCGTGCGCGGCGGGTCGATCATGTGGTTGTCGTACGTGAGCTCGGGGTGGAACTGGTCGGTCTCGCCGTCGAGGAAGCCGTAGTAGCGGTCGAAGCCACGCTGGAGCGGCCACTGGTCGTAGGGCCCGGCGGCCGAGGCGCGTTCCATCGGCGTGAGGTGCCACTTGCCGATCGCGAACGTCGTGTAGCCCTCGTCACGCAGCACCTCGGCGACGGTCGCGGCGTGGTTCGAGATGTGGCCGGTCATGTGCGGGAAGCCGGTGATGAAGTTCGAGATCGAACGCATGCCGACGCTGTGGTGGTTGCGACCGGTGAGGAGCGCGGCGCGGGTGGGGGAGCAGACCGGGGTCACGTGGAAGTTCGTGTACCGGAGACCCCGCGCCGCGAGCGCGTCGATGTTCGGCGTCTCGATCGTGGAGCCGAAGCAGCCGAAGTGGGAGAAGCCGAGGTCGTCGAAGAGGATGATGACCACGTTCGGTGCGTCGTCGCCCGGGTGGGCGGGGGTGGGCCACCACGGCTCGGAGTCGGCGAGGTAGCGCCCTATCTTCCCCTCGTAGTGCCCGTACTGCTGCATGGTGTCCCCCAATGACGCGCGCCCGACGCCGACGCGCCGGGGTCCGGCGATCCTAAGAATGTGGCAGTCGGAGTGTCAACACTCGCGACGCGAGGTGCACGGCTCAGACCTTCGAGATCACCGCGTCGTGGAAGCGGGCGAGGCTGGCCTCGGGATCCTGCCAGTGGAGCACCGACGGGATGACGCACCGGTGCACGCCGATGTCCTCGAGGCGGTGCACGTCGCCGACCGGGTCGTCGCCGAAGATGCCGGCGCTGCCCGCGGTGACCTGGATCGCCGACCCGTCGCGACCGGCCTCGACGGCCGCGTCGTGCATGACGCCGATGAGCCGCGTGAGCTCCTCGTGGCTCCCCTTGCCCGGGAAGAAGCCGTCGCCGAGGCGACCGGCCCGCTTCGCCGCGGCGTCGGAGTGTCCGCCGATGTGGATCGGCACCGTGCCGTTGGCGGGCTGGGGCCGCTGGATGCAGTCGGTGAACTCCGTGAACCGACCGGTGAACGACGCGCGGTCCTGGGTCCAGAGGGCGCGCATCGCACCGATGTGGTCGTCGGTGCGAGCGCCGCGCTCGCGGAACGGCACGCCGATTGCGTCGAACTCCTCGGCGAGCCACCCGACGCCGATCCCGAGCTCGACGCGCCCTCCCGACATCGAGTCGAGGGTCGCGACCTCCTTGGCGAACACGACGGGGTTGCGCTGGGGGAGGATCACGATGCCCGTGCCGAGCCGGATGGTCGTCGTGGCCGCGGCGACGAACGCGAGCCAGATCAGCGGGTCGGGGATGGGGGCGTCCTCGGAACCCGGCATCTTGCCGGACCGGTCGTACGGGTACTCCGACTCGTAGCCCGCGGGCACGACGACGTGCTCGACCGTCCAGATCGACTCGATCCCGGCGGCCTCGGCGGCGAGGGCGAACCGGGTGGCGCCCTCGAGGGCGGCGAACGGGCCGACGTTGGCGAACGCGATCGAGAACTCCATGGTCCCTCCCCGGGCGGTGGTCGGTGTTCCGCGACTATTGGCAGCGTGACTGCCGGAACGTAGCATCGAAGGGCGCGTCCTGCCCGGGGCCGCATCAGGCCCGCCGCCGTCGAGGAGACCGCCATGACCGACCTCGTGCTCGATTCCCTGCAGCGCCGGATGCGCACGATGCACGGCCTCTACTACCAGGCGACCGGTTCGATGACGCTCGAGCAGGTGAACCACTTCGAGCGTGAGGGCGTGCTGCCCATCGCCTTCTCGTTGTTCCACTACACGAACATGGAGGACGCCTCGTTCATGCTCATCTCGGGGATGGCCCCGATCTGGAACGACGAGTGGCAGGCGCGGGTGCGGATGACCGTGAACGACCACGGGAAGCACCGCACGGTCGACGAGATGATCCACCAGCGCATCGGTGACTACGACGCGTTCTGCGAGTACCAGCGGACGGTCTTCGACCGCACCGAGGCCTGGCTCGCGGAGGTCGATCCGACCATCTTCACGAACGTGCTCATCCCGCGGCCGTTCCCGCCCCAGGTGGCCAGCACCTACAGCGCGCGGGTCGCCGGCGACGAGGGGATCACGGTCCTCGACGGCCTCGAGTGCTGGCTCTACCAGCACGGCCTTCGACACATGGGCGAGATCGAGCTGGCCCGGGGTCTCGTCGGCCTCGGGGGCATGACCTCCTGATCCGGGGCCGCGTGCGTTCAGCGACCCTCGTCCGGGCCCTCGGCCGCCTGGGCGGCGAGCGAGGCGTGCACCTCGGCCATGTCGATCTCGAGCACCCGCTCGATGAGTTGCTCGAGCATCTGCTCGGGGAGGGCGCCCGGCTCGCCGTAGAGCTGGACCTGCTCCCGGAACACCATGAGGGTCGGGATCGACATGATGTTGAACGCGGCGGCGAGCGACTGCTCCGCCTCGGTGTCGACCTTGCCGAACACGATCCCGGGGTGGCGATCCGCCGCGGCCTCGAAGACCGGGGCGAACATCCGGCACGGCCCGCACCACTCGGCCCAGAAGTCGAGGATCACGATGTCGTTGCCCGTGACCGTCTCCTCGAAGTTGTCTGCGGTGATGGTCACGGTGGGCATCGGGGCTCCGTCCTGATCGGTGGTCGTGCGGATGGTAACCGGCACGGCCATCGGGCGATCCCCGGCCCGGTCAGCAGGCGCTGGTCGAGACCGGCCCCGGGGTGCACTCCATCCAGACGTTGATGTCGAGGGTCACGTCGCCGAACCCGACGATCTGGTCGATGCGGGGGTCGTAGGCGACGTTCATGTTGTTCTTGATCTGGATGTTGTTGCCGTAGACCGCGCCGTTGAACTGCGCACTGTTCTTGAACGCGATCGGACCGTTCGGGGCGAAGAGGAGGACGGCGGTGTTGTCGCCCCCGGTCAGGCTCGTGGACGACATGTCGAAGTTGTTCTTGAACCCGATGGCGCAGTTGCCCGGATTCCCGCCGTTCGTGGTGCAACTCGATGCGGGCGCGGCGTAGTACGAGACGAGGGTCAGGATCTTGTCCGTGGTGTTGGCCGCCCCGACGCCGCCGGAGGCCTCGATCGGTGCATCGGTGGCCACGATCGTGGTGTCGCCGATGATCGACACGCCCGTGAGGTCGATCGGGGTCGCGGCCGATCCGCCCTCGATGTAGAAGGTGCCCTGCAGGCCGCTGCGGTTGGCGGCGAGGTAGGCGTTGAAGAGGGCGTAGTCCGCAGGGAAGGTGTACGTGCGCAGGCTCGCCGCCGGGTAGTTCGCGGGGCTCCACGTGAACGTCGGCATCCGCTCGGACGCCGCTGCGGTGGTGCAGGTCTGGGAGGACCGGGTGCCGCTCGAGCCGCTGCCGGTGATCGAACCCCACGCGGTCACGGTGCCTGCGATCGTGCCGTCGTTGGCGACCGAGTACCGGGCGTGCAGCATGTCGTCGGCGCACCCCGGGGTGCTCGAGGACGCCTTGACCCGTCCGCCGACCGCGCCGCGGTTGCCGATGGTGATCGCGGTGCCCGCGGAGTCGTACCCGCCCGACCAGAGGTCGCCGTCGGCGGCCGAACCCTGCTGCATCGAGATCCAGCCGGTCGCCGCGGTCACGTTCCCGCCGCCGGCGGTGCCGGCCGGGCACTCCGATGCGTCGGCCTTGCGGACGGCGTCGTTGGCGTAGACGGTCACGTTCGTGTTCGCCCAGATGTCGCCGCACACGACGTTGTTGTTCTTCGTCGTGACGTCCGAGAGCGAGAACAGGGCGTACCGGAACGAGGTGGGCGGGGCGAGGATGACGCGCAACCGGCGGCTCGCCGTGAGGGACGCGGCGGTCCCGACCGTGCCGACCGAGTCGATCTGGTAGTGCTTCCGCGGCAACGCCGTCACCTGGTACTGCCAGGTGCCCTCGGCGGTCGTGCCGCTCTGGACCCCGGCCGGCGGCACGCCGTTCGTGGACTGCAGGTAGGCGATCGCCTGGTGGACGCCCGATTCGGCCACGTGCACGGCGGCGCCCCACGAGCGGTTCCGGGCGGTGGTGGTGGCGGTGTGGTTCTGGGTGGTGAGCATGACGATGACCAGCGCCGAGACGATGAACATCACGAGCAGCATGGTGACCATCGCCATGCCCTGCTCGCCGCGGGCCCGCAACTGCTGCACGCTCATCGTGGACGGTCGGATCTCAGTCATGTCTGCACCCGGTTTCGGAGGTTGACCTCGGAGTCGAGGATGAGGGTCGTCTCGGGGTCGCGCTTGGGCTCGACCTGGAGGATGATGCGCACCCACTGGGCCCCGGGGACCGGGGGCGCGGACTGGTAGGAGAAGATCGACGTCGTGGCCAGTCCGGTCTGCACGGTGATCCAGGCCCCGGCGTCGAGTCGCCGCCGCAGCGTGGAGCCGCTCGCGTCGTAGGTGATCGTGCGGGGCACCCCGCGCGCGTAGGTCGTGAACACGATGTGGCTCGCCGATGAGTTGGCGTCGTCGACGGCGGTCGCCTGTCGGAGCTCCTTCGTCATCCCGTTGAGGACGAGCCGCATCGAGTCGAGGCTCTGGGTGCGGTCGGCCTGGTAGGCCTCGGAGCGGGTGACGGCGTTGAGGGTCTGGATGAGGACGACGCCGACGATCATGAGCAGGGACACGGTCACGAGCAGCTCGATGAGCGTGAAGCCGTCACTGCGGCGGGCGCGTCGTCGGAGGTCCATCACGAGCACTGGTTCTTCGCGAGGGTGATGGTGTTGGACGAGGTCGACTCGTTGCCCGCCATGTCGTAGGCCGCGATCGTGAACCGCAGTGACGTGAGCGTCTTGGCGCTCGTGTCGCTGGCGCTCAGGCTGATGGTGCTCGAGACGATCGACCACGAGACGCCGTCCGTCGATCGGTACACGCGGTACCCCACGAGGTTCGTGTCGGTGCTCGAGCCCCACGTGAGGTTCACGGTGCGGTTCGAGCCCGAGCACGTCACCGTGCGGTTCAGCGTGCCGGGCGTGGTCGGGTTCGTGGCGTCGAGGATCACGCTGCGGCTGCCGATGCTCCAGGTCGTCCCGGCGGCGTTCCGGGCCCGACCGACGATCGACTTCGTGCCGTCGCCGGCGTTGACGGTCCAGCCGAGCGTCGGGTTCGCGGCGTCCCACGCGGTCTCGGCGCCGTAGGTCGTACCGCCGTCGTTGGAGAACGCGACCCACACGGGTTCGCCGCAGACGCCCATGGCGAGGGTGAGGGTCACGGTGTGGGTCGCCGTGAACCCGACGAGCGCGCCCGAACCGTTCGAGACGGAGAATGAGCCGCAGCCGTTCGCCGGGATCGTCGTGGTGGTGGGCGGCACCGTGGTGGTGGTTGAGGTGGTGGTGGTCGAGGCGGCTCGGGGCACCGTGACGGTGCCGTTGGTGAAGAGCACGGACTCCCGCAGCACCCGAGCGGATCCGGGAACCGACACGTCGCGGTACTTCACGACGACCGAGATGCGCTTGAGGTTCTGGGTCCCGGGCACGTCGGGCGTGTCGACCCAGGTCACGAACTGGTAGACGTCGACCTTCGTCGTCCCGATGACGACCGGGCTCTCGACGTGCAGCACCGGGCCCGGGGTCGCGGCGTCGACGATGAGCGGCTCGAAGTCGCCGTTCCCGGTGACGTCGTAGCTCGCACCGTCCTCGGAGACGAACGCGTCGGGGCTGTTCGGGTCGATCGAGCGCACCGGTGCCTCGTTCATCGCCATCTGCGCGTAGTCGACGTCGCGGAGCTCCTCGAGCCGCTTGTTGGCGGTGGCCTCGGCGACCTGCCGCTGGCGGCCGAGTGCGACGACTCGGTAGGCGACGCCGATCGATGAGCTCAGGCCCACCATGACGACGGCGAGCAGGGTCATCGCGACGACGAGCTCGATGAGGCTCATCCCGGCCTCGCCGGCGCGGGGGCCGGTCCCGGCGTCCGGGCGCGCGACGGTCCGGCGTACCTGCCGTGCCCGCCGGACCGCGTCCAGCATCCCGCCCTCCTCGACGCCGGCACCCCCGTGGTGCCACGCCGTGGGTATCGGCATCCGGGCCCTCCGGCTTGACCGGTCCCGCCGCCGGGGTGCCGGGGCCCGCGCTCAGGCGCCGTGCAGCGCCCGGGCCTCCCGGAGCACCTCGACGAGGCGGGCGGTGGTGACCCGGGCGTCGAACCGCTCGAGGGCCCGGGCCCGTCCGGCCCGGCCCATCGCCCGGGCCCGGACCGGGTCGTCGAGGATCCGGGCGACGGCGGCGGCGAGGGTGTCGTCGTCGGCCGCCGGGTCGACGAGGAGGCCGGTCTCGCCGTCGGCCACGACCTCGGGCACCGCGGCGACGGCCAGCGCGACGGTCGGGACCTCGGCCGCCATCGCCTCGACGAGCGCGTACCCGAACGTGTCGATCCGGGACGGGAACACGAGCACGTCGGTCTCGGCGTACAGGGTCCGCAGGCGCGGGTCGCCGGGTCGGAAGTCGCGGAACACGCGCAGGCCGGGTTCGCGGGGGACGTCGTCGCGCGTCACGAGGTTGAGGTCGGCATCCCCACGGAACGATCGCTGCCAGAGGTCGAGCAGCCGCGTGCCCCCCTTGCGCTCCATGCTGAACCCCACGAACGTGATCTGGGGCCGCGCCCGCGTCACGTGCGGCAGCGCATCCGGGATCGTCGTGCCGTACGGGATGCGGCGGATGCGGGTCGGATCGACGCCGTACTCGTCGCGCAGCGAGTCCGCCGCCCACTCGGACTGGGCGACGACGAGGGTCGCCGACTCGTAGACGCGCCGCTCGAACCGCTGCGAGACGGCGACGCGGCGGTCGGTGCCGCGGGCGGGCCGACGGTGGGGGAGCAGGAGCGCGCCCTGCGAGGTCGTTGCGTCGGTGCCGACGACCGAGGGTCGGTCGCGCAGGATCCCGTCGACGAGCAGGCCCGCGTTCTGTGAGTACACGTGGATCACGTCGTACGGGTTCGGCCAGGACCGCAGGCGTCGGCGCACCACCGCGCTCGTCCCGAGTTGGACCCGCAGCGCCTGGAGGTCGGCGTCGGCCCGGGCGAGCCCGGGGACGGGGGCGGCGGCGACCCGCCGCAGGGTGCCGGCCGGCGGGACGTCGAGGAACTGGGCCCGCACCTCGGGGTCGTCGCGCAGCACGGACCGGATCGCGAGGTGGAGGGTGGCGTGACCACCCATGTTCTCGTTCACGAACAACGGGCGGATGGGCACGCTCATCGGCCGACCGGACGGGTCGGGTCGAGGACCTCGGTGTAGAGCGCCTCGTACCGCCGGGCCATGGCGGCGGCGGTGAACGTCTCGGCGGCCCGGGTGCGGGCTCGATCGACGATCGCCGACCGCCGCGCCGGATCGTCGAGGAGACGGCGGATCGCGGCGGCGAGGCCCGCGGCGTCGTCGGGTGCGACCAGCAGCCCGGTCACCTCGTGCTCCACGATCTCCCGCACGCTCCCGACGTCGGTCGCGACCACGGCCCGGCGCGCGAGCATCGCCTCGGCGATCGACAGCGGGAGGCCCTCGGCGCGCGACGGGAGCACGAACAGGTCGGCGTCGGCGAGTGCGGCCATCGGGTCCTCGCGCCAGCCGGCGAGCACGAACCGGTCCGCCACCCCGAGCGCGACGGCCTCACGCTCGAGCCACGCTCGTTCGGGGCCCCGGCCGACCACCGTGGCGTGCAGCCCCGGGATCGAGGCGACGGCCCGGACCAGGACGTCGAGACCCTTGACCGCGTCGAGTCGGGCGAGCGTGACGATCGAGGGGTGCGGCGAACCCGGGGTCGGCGCGGGCACGGTGCGGTCCGGGACCCCGTTGTGGATCGTGCGGACCGAGCCCGGGCGCAGGCCGGTGTCGTGCTCGACGGCCCGGGCCGAGGCGGTCCCGACGGCCACGTGCGCGGCCAGGCGTCGCGAGGTGACGCGCTTGAGGAACCGGACCCGTGCCGTCGGCATCGGCAGCACGAGTTGCTCGACCGCAACGGTCCGGACTCCGGGCACGGTCGCGGCAGCGAGCAGTGCGTACCGGCACGCCCACGGCGCCGAGAGACTCGCGTGCAGGATGTCCGGTCGATCCGCGGCGATCGCCCGGCGGGTGGCCAGGATCGCCGCGACGTCGCGCAGGCCGCGCACGTCGGGGGTGCAGATCGTCGCGGTGTTCGAACGGGCCGCGGCGACCCGGTCGATGACCTCGGGGTGGGTGCCCATGACGCGCACATCGATGCCGGGATCGAGCGCCGCGAGCAGGTTGCCGAGGGAGATCTCCGCGCCGCCGACCTCGTGGGCGTCGGTGAAGACGGTGAGGCGCAGCCCCGCGAGCGTCATGGTGCGAGCGTACCGGCGCGCCGCCGAGGTGTCCGGTGGGTGGCGCGCCGACGGCGCGAACGCCACCGGGGGATGGCGCGTCGGGGCGAGGACGAGGTGCGGCCTCGGACCACGCCTACCATCGGCGGCGTGCCCGCGCTCCTCGCACCGCCGCCGCCGGAGGGCCTGCGCGCCGTGCCGGCGCCCACGGTCTCGGTGGTGATCGCGGCGTACGAGGCGGGTGGGGTCATCGCCACTGCGATCGAGTCGGTGCTCGCGCAGTCCGTCCGTCCGCTCGAGATCGTCGTCGCCGACGATGGTTCGACCGATGATCTCGCCGCGGCGCTCGCGCCGTTCGGCGACGCGGTCCGACTCGTCCGGATCGAGCACGGTGGCGAGGCCCGGGCCCGCAACGCTGCGATCGCGGCGGCCCGAGCGGACTTCGTGGCCGTGCTCGACGCGGACGACCGGTTCGCCCCCGGGCGCCTCGCCGCGATCGCCCGGGTGCTCGCCGAGCGGCCGGACCTCGACCTCGTGACCACCGACGCGGTGCTCGAACTCGACGGTCGGATCGTCGGCACCGTATACCACGACGACCACCGCTTCGAGGTCGAGGACCAGCGCGCCGCGATCCTCGATCGCAACTTCGTGTTCGGGCAGGTCGTCGTCCGTCGGGACCGGATGCTCGAGCTCGGCGGGTACGACGCCTCGATATCGCACACGACCGATTGGGAGTGCTGGATCCGTCTCGTGCTCGCCGGCGGTCGGCTCGGGTGCATCGACGCGCCGCTCGGCGTGTACACGATGCGGGAGGAAGCCATGAGCGCGAGTCGTCAGCGCATGTACGCGGGGCGGGCGGACACCCTCGCGAGGGCGGCCGCCGACCCGCGGCTCACCGACACGGAGCGCGCACGGGTCTCGGCCCGCCGCGACGAGGAACTGCGCCGGAGTGCGCGCGAGGCCCTGCGCATCGCCCTGGTGCGGGGTGACCCGGATCGGCGGGCGTGCGCCCGATCCGTGGCCCGGGATCGCGCGCAGCCGATCGGCGCCCGGGTCCGGGCGACGGTGGCGGCCGTGGTGCCGTCGCTGGTCGCGGGCCGGTTGCGGGCCCGCGACCGCGCCTCATGGGTCGGGGTCGGGGACCGCCGGTTCCCGCGTGCCTCCGGTCAGTCGGTCCGGACGTCCCAGCGGTAGGGCACCGCCACGGCACCTGCGGTCGCGGCGTTCACGACCGCCTTCTTCCCCTCGCCGATGGGGGCGTCGATGCGGAACCCGCTCACCTGGAACCAGTCCATGAGCGGTGCGTACCCGTCCTCGGCGAGCACGTCGCACCAGATCTCGTAGAGGCGGGGTCGGAGCGGGAGGTGGTCGATCGTGCAGGTGACCTCGAACGCGCGCCCGACCCGCTCGGGTGCCGCACCGTCGTCGAGCATCGAGATCTCGACGAGACCCCCGGGCCGTCCGTCGGTGATCCCGAGCACGACGTGCGGCCGGTGCACGGGTTCGTCGGCCTCGAAGCGCAGGCGGATGGTGAGACCCTCGTCCGGGGCGAAGCGGTACCGCTCGGTGCCGTCGGGCGCGTGGCAGGTCGCGGACACGATGCGGACCCGGCCGTGGTTCCGCTCGAGCGCCTGCACGTCGACACGACGGTCCTCCATCTCGGCGATGTAGTGCGAGAGCACCTCCTTCGCGGTGCCCTCGATCTGCACCCGGCCGTGGTCGAGCATCACGCCGCGGGAGCACAACGACTCGATGGCGGGCAGATGGTGCGAGACGAACAGGAGCGTGGTGCCCTCGCGGACGAGGTGGGTCATGCGGTCGACGCACTTGGACTGGAAGTTGATGTCGCCCACCGCGAGCGCCTCGTCGACGACGAACACGTCGGGTTCGAGGTGCGCGGCCACGGAGAAGCCGAGGCGCAGCTGCATGCCGCTCGAGTAGTACTTCACCTGCGTGTCGATGGCGTCGCCGAGTTCGGAGAACTCGACGATCCGATCGAACCGGGCCCGGATGTCCGCCCGACTCAGGCCGAGGATCGATCCGTAGAGCCAGATGTTCTCGCGACCGGTGAGTTCGAAGTGCACGCCCGACCCGACCTCGATGAGCGCGCCGACGCGGCCCCGCACCCGCACCTGCCCGCCCGTCGGTTGCGAGATCCGGGAGATGAGCCGCAACGCGGTCGATTTCCCGGCGCCGTTCGGTCCGACGAGTGCGAACGCCTCGCCCTGGGGCACGTCGAACGAGACGTCGTCGAGTGCGAGGGTCCCCGTGCCCGGCGTGGCCCGTCCTGCCGCCCGGCGGACGAGGCGGGCCGGTGCGTTGAGGACCCGGGTGCCGAAGTGCTCGTACCGGGCCCCGCCGCGTCGGAACCGCTTCGAGACCCGTTCGAGTCGCACGGCGTACGTCATCAGACCACGTCCGCGAAGTCGCGCTCGAGGGACTTGAACCAGCGGTACCCCGCGAGGAGGAGCACGAGGCCGCTCGCCGCGCTGATCGCGAGCAGACCCCAGTCGGGGGTCGTCCCCACGGCGAGGACCCGCCGGAACCCCTCGAGCGGCCCGACGATCGGGTTCACGAGCGCGTACCAAGGCCGGAGCGGCTCGGAGATCTCGGAGATCGGGTAGGCGATCGGACTGGCGAACAACCAGAGTTGGATGCCGAAGGGCAGCAGGTAGCGGAAGTCGCGGTAGTAGACGTTCATCGCGCCGAGTGGGAGCGCGGCGGCCAGCGTGGGGAGCGCGATCGCCAGCGCGAGCACGGGCAGGAACACGAGTGTCCACGAGAGGTGGGCCCCGGTGAACGGTGCCGCGAGGAGGACGAGGACGAGCCCGATCCCGAGATCCGGCACGACCGACAGCACCGCACCGAGCACCGGGGACTCCCGGGGGAAGTACACCTTCCGGAGCAGGTCGGCGTCGTTGACGAGTGCGTTCGCGCCGAAGGACACCCCGGACGACACGAACTGCCACGGGACGAGCGCGGAGATGGCGAAGGCCGCGTAGGTCGCGCCGCCACCGCCCGAGACCTTCACGACCCTCCCGAAGAAGAGGATGAATATGGTGAGGAACGCGAGCGGCTGCAGCACCGCCCAACCGATCCCGAGCGCGGCCTGCTTGTAGCGGACCCGGACCCCCCGGACCGCGAACGACCACACCACCTCGCGGTAGAGCCGCAGCTCCCGCCATGCGTGGGCGAGGGATGGGCGTCGCGAGCCGTCGTACACGGATTCGACGGGTGTCCGCGGGTGCTCGTCGCTCATGGGCCTCGGTCGGTCGGAGATGGAGCAACAGTAGACTTGACCCGTCGGGGCCCGGACCGTCGCGGGAGCGGCGCGGCGACGGACGAACGTGACGGATCGATGCGGGAGCGGACGAGGGTGGTGACGCACGACGGCTCGGGTCCCGGTCCCCGCATCCTCTGCGTCGCCGACGAACGACCCTGGCCCGAACGCTCGGGGTACCGCATCCGTCTCGCGAACGTGCTGCGCGGGCTCGGCCGGGCCGGCACCGTCGACCTGCTCGTGCTCCACGGGGAATCCGGCGATCCGCCGGTCCCCACCGAGGTGCCCGAGGGCGAGCCGGTCCGCACCGTGCGCTCGGCCCCCCTGCCGGCCCCCGTACGACGGCGTACGGGGTGGGTGCCCTGGCTCCGGGGTGACCTGCCCCGTCGGGTGGCGTGGCGGGACTGGTCGACGGCCCGGGCCGCGTTCGCCGGGACGATCGCCGAGGGGTACGACCTCGTGTGGTGGAGCCACCTCGACACGTGGATGGTGCTCGGCGGGACGAGCGCCGCGCCTGCGATCGTCGACCTCGACAACCTCGAGGATCAGTGGCTGGTCGGACGTCGCGACGCGTACCGCGACGGCTCGGTGCGCGCGCGACTCCGGCGTGTTGTCGTCGCGCGCCTCGACGCCATCGACGCTCGGCGCTGGCGGCGCTGGCAGGACCGCGCCGCGACGCGGACGACCGCCGCGGTGGTCTGCGCCGAGCGCGATCGGACGCTCGTGGCCGGGCCCCGGGTGCGGGTCGTGCCGAACGGATTCACGACACCGACCATCCCCGCGGGCCATCCCGACCGCGCGGTGCCGGACGCCGGCGGGGTGATCGCGTTCGTCGGGCTGCAGACCTACGAACCGAACGTCGACGCGTCACGGTTCCTCGTCGAGGAGGTCCTGCCCCGTCTCCGGGCGGCCCGCCCGGCGCTCGAGGTCCACATCGTGGGTCGGTCCGGAGCGGAGGTCGCGGGCCTCGCCGGGCCCGGCGTGCGTGTGCTCGGCGAGGTCGACGACCTGTCGGGCGTGCTGGCCGCGGCCGACCTCATCGCGGTCCCGGTGCGGTTCGGCGGGGGGACCCGCATCAAGGTGCTCGAGGCGATGGCCCACCGCATCCCGATCGTCACGACCAACCTCGGCTGCAGCGGGCTCGGCCTGCGCGCGGGCGTGGAGGTGGAGATCGCGGACGACTCGGACTCGTTCGCCGCGGCCTGCCTCCGGCTGCTCGGATCCGCCGACCTGCGCATCGCGCGCGCCGAGGCGGCCGCACGGACGCACGCGGCGCGCTTCGAGTGGTCCGCGATCGCCGACGATGTGGCGGCGCTGACCCGGGCCGCGACGGCGGTGTCGGCATGACGGCCCGCGCCCGGCTCGTCGCGCTCGCCCGACGCCTGCCGTACCCGGTCCGGCACGCGGGCCGTCAGGTCATGCGTTCGGAGCGGGCCCGGCGTCTCGCGCGACCGGTGCGGTGGGGATCGCTGCGGCGCACCCGGCCGGTGAGTCGTGACTACGGCCTCGACCGCGGTACCCCCGTGGATCGCGTGTTCCTGGACCGCTTCTTCGCCGAGCACGCCGGCGACATCCGCGGCGCGGTGCTCGAGGTCGGCGGCCCGGTGTTCAGCGGCCGGTTCGGTGGCGGCATCACCTCCACCGACATCGTCGACATCGACCCCGGGAACGGACTCGCGACGATCGTCGTGGACCTCGCGACGCCGGGGGTGCTGCCGCCGGAGGCCTTCGACTGCGCCATCGTGCCGCAGACCCTCCAGTACGTGGCCGATCCGAGGGCCGCGGTCGTGAACCTCATCGACGCGCTGCGGCCCGGTGGGGTCCTCCTCGTCACGGTGCCGGTGATCGCCCAACTGGATCGTCACGCGGCCGCCGTCGACCGTTGGCGGGTCACCCCGGTGGGCTTCGCCGAGTCGCTCGCGCGCTGGTGCCCCGACGCCGAGGTCACCGTCGGATCGGCGGGCAACGTGCTCGTCGCCACCGCCTTCCTCCAGGGTGTGGCCGCCGAGGAACTGCGGCCGACGGACTTCGACGTGGTCGATCCGCTGTACCCGATCATCGCCACGGCCCGCGTCGTCCGGCCCGACGTGTCGTGATGGGCGCGCCCGCCCTCGTCCTCGTGTACCACCAGGTGGTCGACGCCGGACCGGCGGGGGCCGACCTCGCCGTGCACCCCGAGCGGTTCGCGGCGCAGCTCGACGTGCTGGGGTCCCGGGCCGCGGTGGTACCCCTCGCTCGGATCCGCGACCGGGCGCGTGGTCGTGCGCGCGTCGCCATCACGTTCGACGACGGGTACCTGGACAACCTCGAGACCGCGACGCCGATGCTCACCGACCGGGGGTTGCCCGCCACCTGCTTCGTGACCGGCTGGTCGCTCGCAGGTGAGCGTGAGTTCTGGTGGGACGAACTCGACCATCTGCTCGGGCCGGCCGCGCCCGATCGGTCGGCCCCGCCGTTCGAGACGGTCCTCGCCGGCCGCCGCCTCCGGGTCGAACTCGCGGGGGCCGAGGCGCGCCGTCGGGCGGCCGTCGCGATCGCGGTCCGGTGCTACGGCGCGACCCCGGACGACATCCGTGCGTCGATCGACGCGCTCGCCGCCCACCTCGACGTGGGTCTCACGATGTGCGATCAGCACCGGCACCTCGGCGAGGCGGGGGTCCGGCGGCTCGCCGACCTACCGGGGATCACCATCGGCGCGCACACGATGCGCCACGCGGCGCTCACGGCGCTCGAACCCGCCACGCGCGACGCGGAGATCCGCGACTCCAAGCGGCGGCTCGAGGCGCTCGTCGGCCGACCCGTCACCGAGTTCGCGTTCCCGTTCGGCCACGAGGGTTCGTTCGACGACGACTGTGAGCGGGCGGTCGCCGCCGCCGGCTTCGAACTCGCGTGCCGGAACGTGCGCGGCCGGGTGACGCCCCGCACCGACCCGTTCCGCATCCCGCGCCTCGCGGTCGGCGACTGGTCGGCCGACGAGTTCGCGGCCCGGCTCGATCGCTGGATCGGCGGTCGCGTCCGGTGACGAGGTTCCTCGTGCCCGAGCCCGCCGCCCCGGTGGAGCCGGGCCCTGTCCCGACCTTCTCCGTGATCATCGCCTGCTACAACGCGGCGACGACGGTCGGCGACGCGATCCGTTCGTGCCTCGAGCAGACCGTCCCGCCCCTCGAGGTCATCGTGATCGACGACGGGTCGACGGACGACCTCGATGCGGCGCTCGCCCCGTTCCTCGACGACATCGTGCTGCTACGGCAGGAGAACGGCGGGGAGAGCTGCGCGAAGAACGCCGGCGTCGCGGCGGCCCGGGGGGACTTCGTCGTGATCCTCGACGCCGACGACGTCGCGTACCCCCACCGTCACGAGGCGCTCGGCGCACTCGCCGCGGCGCGCCCGGACCTCGCGATCCTCACCCACGACGCCCTGCTCACCCGTGACGGTGCGGTGCTGCGGCACTACTACGGTGAGTTCCACCCGTTCCCGGTCGAGCAGCAGCGGCGGGAGATCCTGCGTCGGTGCTTCGTGATCAACCCGGCGGTGCGGCGTTCCGCCTGGCTGGCGATCGGCGGGTACGACCCGGCTCTGCGCATCGGCGCCGACTGGGAGTGCTGGCTGCGGATGATCCTCGCCGGTGAGCAGGTCGGCTGCGTCGACGAGCCGCTCTCGGACTACCGCCAGGGTGGCGAGCAGCTCACCTCAAACCGGCTCGCGGAGTTCGCGGGACGTCAGCAACTCTTCGCCAAGACCCTCGAACGTTCGGATCTCACCGCCACCGAGCGGGCCGCGATCGTCGACCTGCGGATCACCCTCGACGGCCGGATGGCCCGTGAGGCGATCCGGACCGGCGCGCCCGGTGCCCGGCTCGCGTCGTGGCGCGTGGCGTTCGCCCGCGGTCAGCGTCGGCCGGTCCGGATCCGTGCACTCGCCGCGGCGATCGCGCCGTCGGTCATGGCTCGCTGGCTGCCGCCCGAGTGATCAGGCGGTCGGGAACCGCCAGCCCGCCCCGAGGCGGGGGTCGGCGAGCCATCGGGCCGCCACCCGGTTGACGAGCCCCTCGGCCACCGGCAGGCGCCCGGCCCGCACGGCCCGGTTCGCCCGCGACCGGCCGTGGTGCAGCCAGCCGGTCGTGACGGCGGGGCCGATCGCGGCCTCGGGCACCTCGAGCGCGATCGCCGCCTCCCGGAGTCGGGCGAACGCGTAGCTGCTCAGTCGGTGCTCACCCGCGAACAGCGCGGCGATCCGGGCGACCTTCCGGTCGACCGGTGCCGGTCCGTCGACCGCGCTGCACGCGTCGGCCAGCAGGTAGGCGGTGTCCCAGAGCGGTACCGACGGGTACGCGGCGGACTCCCAGTCGAGGAGGGTGAACCCGGTGGCCGCGACCGCGATGTTCCACGAACCGGGGTCGCGGTGCGCGAGGACGGGGTGGAGCGGAGCGAGCGGGCCGAGCAGCGAGCCGTCGATCCGCGGGTCGAGGTCCCCGTGCGCGGGCAGGACGTCGCGCGCGAGACGTTCGAGTTCCGGGGTGAGGCCGCCGACCGGGCCGCGTGAGCGCCGGCCGAGTTCGATGAGCCAGGTCAGGACGCGATCGACGTGCGCGAGGGCCCGATCGCCGGAGGCGTCGAGCAGCACGTTGAGCGACCGTCCCGGCGCTGCGGTCTCGACCGACGCGGCGAGGCCGGCGACGTCGAACCGGCCGAGGAGTCGGGGGACGTGGTCCGCGAGCGCCGGCGCGTGCGCGGCGAGGAGCGCGAGCCCGGCGGCATCGGCGTCGAACGCCGCCGTGTAGCCGGGGACCCGCGCCACCTTCACCACGGTGGTCGGCGCCGCCGCGCCCCGCGGCAGGGCGTGGAGCACCACGCGCTGGAGGTCGTCGCCGTCGCCGAACCAGGCGAGCCATCCGCCCGACGCGTCGACCCCGTGCTCGGTGCCGGCTGCGAGCGGGAACGGGAGGCCGGGCGAGCGCGCCGCGATCGTCACGATCGATCGGGCCGGCACGAGGCCGAGGCCCGCCCCGAACCGGGCCGTCGTCCGGCGGATCCCGGCGACGGGCCCGCCGCTCGGGACCGGACCACCGAACGCCAGCCCGGCGAGCGTCGGGTCGCCGATCGGGAGCGCGAGCCGGGGGCCCTCGGGTCCCGGCCGCACGAGGAGCCGCGACACCGTGAGCCCCCGCGCCCGGAGCGCCCGCTGGGGGGCCCGCCCGGGCAGGAGCAGCATCGGTGCGTCGACCGCGGGGACGCCCGGGGCGACGACGAGGTCCGGCGCGTCCTGCGGACCGGCCGCGAGGTCGAGGTCGCTCGCGGCGGCCGCCCAGGCGGGCTCGCCGGGGTCGACGGCGACCCGGTGCGGCGGATGCGGGAGCACGAGGCGCAGATCGGCGGCGCGGATCCCACTCATCGCGTGGGAGCCTAGGGCGCTCGCCGCCGTACGCTGTCGTGCCGACGCGAGGCGAGGGAGCCGTCCACACCGTGAAGTCGAACGACACCTGCTGGTGCGGGAGCGGGCAGAAGTACAAGCGCTGCCACAAGCCCCTCGAACGACCGCTGCGGCCCGGCATGGTGTCGCCGATGCGCAGCGTGCCCCCGCTCATCGGCCGGCCGCCGTACGCCGACTCGGGGGAGCCGCCGCCGGGTCGGGAGGCCGCCGTGAAGTCGGCCGACGTCATCGAGCGCATGCGCGTCGCGTGTCGGGTGGCCGCGGAGATCCTGCGTGATGCGGGCGCGATGGTGGCGCCCGGCGTCACGACCGACGAGATCGACGTCGCGGTGCACGAGGCGACGATCGCTCGCGGCGCCTACCCGAGCCCGCTCAACTACCACGGCTACCCGAAGAGCGTGTGCACGTCGGTGAACGAGGTCATCTGCCACGGGATCCCCGACGACCGACCGCTCGAGGACGGCGACATCGTGAACATCGACGTCACGGCGTACCTCGACGGCGTGCACGGCGACACGAACGCGACGTTCCTCGTCGGTGACGTGGACCGGGGGTCGCGGCGCCTCGTGCAGGTCACGCGGGAATGCCTCGACCGCGGCATCGCCGCAGCGAAGCCGGGCCGACCGCTCAACGAGGTCGGCCGCGCGATCGAACGACACGCGCACGCGCACGACCTCTCGGTGATCCGCACCTTCGTCGGGCACGGCATCGGTGAGCAGTTCCACGGGGAGCCGAGCGTGCCCCACTACTACGAGCCCCGACTCACGACGGTCCTCGAGCCGGGCATGGTGTTCACGATCGAGCCGATGATCGCGATGGGTGACCACCGCGAGCGCATCTGGAGCGACGGGTGGACCGCGGTCACCGTCGACGGTCTGCGCACCGCGCAGTTCGAGCACACGCTCCTCATCACCGGGACCGGCAACGAGGTGCTCACCCGACCCTGAGGCCGCGCCGCGACGATCAGGCGATGGTCGTGCCGAGCAGTCGACCGATCCCGGCCGCGACGGCCATCGCGATCGCGCCGCCCACGACGACCCGGGCGGCGGCTCGACTCGACCGGGCCCCGCCGATACGGGCACCCGCCACGCCGAGGGCAAGCAGCAGCACCAGGGCCAGGAGCCCGCTCGCGATGACGCGGGTCGCGGCCGACGACTCGGCGCCGAGCAGGGCCATGAGCACGATCGAGGGGATCGATCCCGCGGCGAACGCGGCGGCGGAGACGAACGACGCCTGCACCGGGCGCGCCATCGTGTGCTCGGCGATCCCGAGTTCGTCGCGCAGGTGGGTGCCGAGCGCGTCGGCCTCGGTGAGTTGTGCCGCGACCTGCTCGGCGAACTCGCGTGTGAGGCCGCGTTGCACGTAGATCTGGGTGAGCTCCTCGAGTTCGTGGTCCGGGGTGGCCTCGAGTTCGAGCCGTTCCTTCTCGATGTCTGCCTGCTCGGTGTCGCGCTGGCTACTCACCGACACGTACTCGCCGAGCGCCATCGAGGCCGCACCGGCGACGAGGCCGGCCATGCCGGCCACGAGGATCGCGCTGCGCGTCGCGTCGGTCGCGGCGACGCCGATCATGAGGCTCGTCGTCGAGACGATGCCGTCGTTCGCCCCGAGCACGGCGGCGCGCAGCCAGCCGACGCGGTCGTTGCGGTGACGCTCGCGGTGGTTCGGACTGCGGCTCGGCACGGTGGCTCCGGACGGTGGCGGTCGGTTCGGTGCGAGCGTACGCCGCCGCCGGCGCGGGAGGCGGGGCCGCAGGTGTGACCCTGGGCGGCCGACCGGGTCAGGTGCGCCCGCGTCGCGTGGTGTCGGCGACGATCCGCTGCGCGGTGGCGGCGGCAGCGGGTGAGAGCGCCCGCACCTGGAGGCGGCCGGCGTCCGCGTCGATGACGAGCCGGACCCCGGTGAAGACCTTCTTCTGCCGGGCGACGCGCCGGACCCCGTCGAGTGGGATCTCGCGGACCCCCTCGGGGTGGGCGACGACGATCCGGTCGGCGAACACGAGCACGTCGCTGCGCCGCCAACGGCGGGCCCCGCGCACGAGCACCTGCCGCAGCAGGAGGAGTACCTCGTCGTCGCGGGCCCGGTCGTCCACGGCGCGCAACCTAGCGGGGCGCGCGGGCGCCGCCGGGGCCGGTGCCACTAGCCTCGGCGCAGCCCGGGCGTCCGGATCGGGCATGGACACGGGGGACGGGACGGATGCGCTTCGGGGGAACGCGCCGGACGTCGTGGCGCCGGGGGCCGGTCGTCGCGCTCGTGGCGGTGATGGCCGCGGCACTCAGCGGGTGCCAGATGTACCTCGTCGCGAACACCGACTCGGGGGCGCCCGACGGTCCGGTCGTGGTGGTGGCCCCCGCGGATCACTCCCAACTCGCCGCCGACTTCACGACGATGCCGGTCGAGATCGATGCGTCCGGGGTGGACCCCGACGACCTGCGGGTGTACTTCGAGACCGGCTCCCAGACCGTGTTCGCCACGATCACGGGGCTCTTCGAGCGGTCCGGCGACACGTGGACCGCGGCGTTGCCCCGACAGATCTTCCTCCCCGGCGTGACCTACATCACAGCGGAGGTCGTGCCCGCAGACGCCGAGCGGATCACCCGGCGCGTCGCGGTCTCGTGGGAGCCGGCGATCGATGTGGCGGATGCGGGTCGGTGCGAGACGCTCGGTCAGGCCCGCTGCCTCCTCCCGTTCCCGAGCGACGCGTACACGGTGGAGGACCCGGCCACCGACACCGGCCGTCGCGTCGCCCTCGACGTCGCGTCGATGCCGGCGAACGTCGGCGGGACGCCGATCGACCCGACCGAACTGAACCGCAACGACGGCTTCTCGCCGGGTGCGCTCATCATGGCGGAGGTCCCGGGCCTCGACCTCACCCGCACCGATGAGCCCCGGATCGACGACCTGGGTCGCGCGCTGCGGCCGGACTCGCCCGTCATGGTCATCGATGCGGACACCCGTGAGCGGATCCCGGTGTTCGCAGAGATCGACCAGGCGAGAATCACGGCTACGACGACGCCGCTGCTCCTGGTGCGCCCGGTGCGCAACCTCGAGGAGGGCCATCGCTACGTCGTCGGGCTCCGCAACCTGCGCCGTTCCGACGGCTCGCTCATCGAACCCGACCGGGCCTTCCGGGTGTACCGGGACAACATTCCCACCTTCATCCCCGAGGTCGAGGCCCGGCGGCCCGCGATGTTCCAGAACCTGACGGTGCTCGCCGAGGCGGGCATGGTCCTCGAGGACATCCACCTCGCGTGGGACTTCACGGTGGCGAGCCGGCGCAGCCTCACCGAGCGATCGCTGTCGATCCGCGACCAGACCTTCGACGCGCTCGGGGCGACCGGTACCCCGGACTTCACGATCGACGCCGTGGTGGAGGCCCCGAACGCCGACACCCTCCGCCGCATCCGCGGCCACTTCACCGCGCCGAACTTCCTCACCGGCGACGGGAGCCCGGGCAACGCGTTCCACTACGACGACCCGACGGACCCCGACGCGCTGCCCGCCCCTATCGGGACGTACGAGGCGAACTTCATCTGCAACATCCCGCGCGCCGCGGTCGGGTCGGACGGCACGGCCGTTCCGGGGCGGAGCCTCATCTACGGGCACGGTCTGCTCAGTGACGCGAGCGAGGTGAACGGGTTCGCCGGGCTCGGGAACCGGTACAACTACACGATGTGCGCCACCGACTGGATCGGGATGGCGACCGAGGACCTCCCGAACGTCATTGCCGTCCTCGGTGATCTGTCGGGCTTCGACACGATGGCCGACCGGATGCAGCAGGGCATCCTCAACTTCCAGATCCTCGGTCGGCTCCTCAACAGCGTGGAGGGGTTCGCGACCGACCCGGCGTTCCGGGTCGGCAGTGACGACCGGGCCGCGTTCCGGCCCGACTCCCTCGTGTTCAACGGCAACAGCCAGGGCGGCATCATGGGCGGTGCCCTCACCGCGCTCTCGAACGAGTTCGAGCGGGCGGTCCTCGGGGTCCCCGGCACGAACTACTCGACCCTGCTCTCACGGAGCATCAACTACGACCCGTTCTCGGCGATCAACAGCGTCGCCTACCCCGATCCGTTCGACCAGACGTTCGGGCAGGCGCTCATCCAGATGCTCTGGGACCGGGGCGAGAGCAACGGCTACGCGCACCACGTCACCGAGGACCCGCTGCCTGGTACCCGTTCGCACAAGGTCCTGCTCATCGAGGCCTTCGGCGACCACCAGGTCACGAACATCGCGACCGAGAACCAGGCCCGCACCTACGGCGTCGCCACGCCGATGCCGAACCTCACGCCCGGCCGGTCCTGGGACACGACCCCGATGTGGGGCATCGAGCGCATCACGTCCTTCCCGCACACCGGCTCGGCCCTCATCGAGTGGGACTTCCCGTACGCCACCGGCGCGCCGCCCATCGTGAACCTGCCGAACCGTGTCGGGAAAGATCCCCACGGGCTCGGAGCTCGCGAGCCGCGGCTCGGCATCCAGGTCGCGTACTTCTTCGAGGGCCTCGTGGTCGACGTGTGCCGTGGGCCCTGCGTCAGCGACGTCCGCTGACGACGCGGGGTCGGGGACCGGTCAGGCCCGCGCCCACAGGTCGGTGAGCGCGGCGGCGACCTCGTCGACGCGGGACCACGGCCACCAGTGGGCGCAGCCGTCGAGGACGGCGAGCGTCGCACCGGTCCGGTCGGCGACCCGTGCCCCGAACTCCGGGGGCGCGTAGGTGTCGGCCCCACCCCAGAGCACGAGCGTCGGGCAGCCGACCGGGGCGTCGAGTTGCGGCCAGACCGATCCGGGGTCGACCGCCGAGCGGTAGAGCCCGAGGATCGCGTCGCACATGCGACGGTCCCAGGCCCGGGCCTGCTCGGCCGCGAGGTCCGGGTCGGCCCCGCCGGCCTCGAGGATGCCCGCCCGATCCGCCTCGGGGAGGGCGAGGATGCCGTCCATCACCGCCTCGCCGACCTCCGGCGTCTGCCAGGCCTGCGCCGTGTCGTGCCAGACGTAGGCATCGTCGAGCGGCCCGCTGCCGAACGCGAGCGTCCGCAAAAGATCCGGTCGGAGCGACGCGACCCGCTGGGCCAGGAGCGCGCCCCAGTCGTGTCCGACGAGATCGACCGGTGCGCCGACGGCCTCGATCGTCGCGATGAGCCACTCGGTGTACGCGTCGCGCGTCCCCGTGAACCCGGCGGGTGGATCGACGCCGAACCCCGGGAGTGCGGGGGTCAGGACCTCGCGGTCGGTGAGGCGCGCGACGAGCGGGGCCCACAGCGCGGGGGTGTCGGGGACTCCGTGGACGCACACGACCGTCATGGACGGATCATCGCACGGTGATCGCACCGGACGCGGTCCGCGTCGGCGGCGCGGAATGCCGCGTCCCGCGCGGTCGCGTGCGCGATGCTGACCCGCGCCGAAGCCGGTGAGGAGTGCACCGGCGAGGATGAGAAGGACTTCCCCACATGGCGAAGCGGATCGTTCGGACCGCCCCCATGGCCACGCACCCGAAGGACCGCGCGCTGTTCGAGCGCATCGACGCGGTCCTCGCCGAGTACGAGGCCCAGCTCAGGCCGCCGCAAGCGCCTCGACGACGAAGTCGACGCACGCAGTGAGCGCGGCGATGTCCTCGGGGTCGATGCCGGGGAACATCGCGACGCGGAGCTGGTTGCGGCCCAACTTCCGGTAGGGCTCGGTGTCGAGGATGCCGTTGGTCCGGAGCACGGCGGCGATCGCGGCGGCGTCCACCGACGCCGCGAAGTCGATCGTGCCGGTGACCGGGCTGCGCACGCCGGGGTCGGCCACGTAGGGCGATGCGTACTCGCTCGCCTCGGCCCACCCGTAGAGGATCGCCGCGGAGCGGTCGCTGCGGGACGCGGCCCACTCGAGACCGCCCTCGGCGAGCATCCACTCCACCTGCTCGGCGAGCAGGAACAACGTGGCGAGCGCGGGCGTGTTGTAGGTCTGGTCCGCCCGCGAGTTCTCGAGCGCGAGGGGCAGGCTGAGGCTCGGCGGCATCCAGCGGCCGGAGGCCCCGATCCGCTCGATGCGCCGGATCGCCCGCGGCGACACGGCCGCGACCCACAGGCCGCCGTCGCCCCCGAAGCACTTCTGCGGGGCGAAGTAGTAGACGTCGGTCGCCGCCGCGTCGAACCGAACCCCGCCCGCCGCGGAGGTCGCGTCCACGAGGACGAGCGCGTCGTCGTCGGGCCGCACGACGGGGAGGGCGACCCCGGTCGAGGTCTCGTTGTGCGGGTAGGCGTGGGTGTCGACGCCGGCCACGGGCGTGAGCCGCGGCGGGGTCGAGCCGGGCGCGCACTCGACGACGACCGGGTCCTCGAGGTGCGGCGCGGCTGTCGTGACCTGGGCGAACTTCGAGGAGAACTCGCCGACCACGAGGTGCTGGACCCGACGCTCGACGAGTCCGAACGCGGCGGCGTCCCAGAACAGGGTCGACCCGCCGTTCGCGAGCAGCACCTCGTATCCGTCGGGGAGCGAGAACAGTTCGGTGAGCCCCTGCCGCACGCGACCGACGACGGACTTCACGGTCGGCTGCCGGTGACTCGTGCCCATGAACCCGGGGGCGGCGGCGGCGAGGGCGTCGATGCCGGCCTGCCGGACCTTCGAGGGCCCCGATCCGAAGCGCCCGTCGCGGGGCAGCAGGTCGGCGGGGATGCGGATCGTGGTGGGGACGGTGCTCACCCGGGCGAGCCTACGCAACCCCCGCGGCCGGGTCCGGGTCGAACCGGCTCAGCCGAGCGCAAGGACCTCGTCGAAGCCCTCGCGCAGTGATCGCAGCAGCGGCTCGATGTCCGGGACGGCGACTGCGTCGACGTTCACGCCGATGCAGGCGGTCCCGCAGTGCGAGAGCAGGGTGATGTTCACGGCCGCGCCGGACAGCGGGCCGAACGCGTACATGCGCTCGAGTTCCGCCCCCGCCGCGTAGAGGGGGATCGGCGCGCCCGGCACGTTGCTCGTGACGAAGTCGGCACCCTTGAGCATCGATCCGAACAGCGCGGTCGATACGGTGGTGGGGAGCTGGTTGAGCACGCCGGCGAGGGCGTCCGTGAGGGCGATGGCGGGCTCGCCCTGGATCCAGCGGCTGAGCCGGCCGACCTCGGCGATCCGGTCGGCCGGGTCGTCGATGCCCAGGGGGACCAGGAACCGGGCCGGCGTGAAGTGGTTGCCGCCGAGCGCGGCGCCCTCGGAGCGCACGTTGATCGGCATGACCATGCGGAGGTGCTCGCACTCGGCGCCGTGGAATGCGTGGTAGCGCATGAGCCCACCGAGCACCGCGGCGACGAAGGCGTCGTTGAGGGACCCGCCGACCGCCTTCGCCGCCCGCTTGAGGTCGTCCATCGGGACCTCGACCGTGCCGAGGGACCGAGCGAGCGTGCGCGCCTGCATGATCGGGGAGTGTGGGGTGGTGGCCGGCTCGAGGAAGCGCACGACGCTCCCGGCGGCCCGGCCCGCATCGCCGGCGGCCCGGGCTGGGTCGGCGAGGACCGACCGACCGGCGTCCCGGATCGTGCCGATCGATCGGCGGGCGATGCCGAGCGCCCGGCGACGGCGGTGGGTGAGTGATCGGGTGATGAGGTCGACCGACCCGAACGCGTCGAGCTCGACCTCCTCCTCGGGCGGGGCGACGGGCTGGCCGTCGCGATCGAAGTCGAACAGCATCATGAGCAGCTTCATGCCGCCGACGCCGTCGGTGAGCGAGTGGTGGACCTTGAGCACCATGGCGGCGCGTCCGCCCTCGAGTCCCTCGACGACGGTGTACTGCCAGAGCGGGCGGGCCCGGTCGAAGCCGGCCATTGCGGCGTTGCGGGCGATGTCGAGCACGGAGTCGATGGTGCCGTCGCACGAGGCGATGCGGTGCATGTGGAAGCCGATGTCGAAGTGCGGATCGGCCGACCAGATCGGCGGACCGACCCGGAGCATCGGCGTCGCGACGCGCTGGCGCAGGCGCGGGATCACGCGGGTGCCCGCCTCGACCCGCTCGACGAGCGCCCCCCAGTCGGGGGCGCGGTCGAGGAGCAGGACGGTGACGATCGTGGAGCGGAGCAGGGGGTCCTTCTCGATGTTCCACATGAGCGCGTCGGCGTCGCTCATGTGGATCTCGAAGCGTTCCTCCGTCATGCGCGGCCTCCTGTACCGACCGCAGGCTATCCGTCGGGTGGCCGATCGCTCCGGGCCGGATCAGCCCTGCTGGTGTCGGCCCCGGTCGACCACGCCGGCCCGGCGGCGTTCGACCTCGCCCGGGTCGAACCGCCAGCCCTTGAAGGTCCGCAGTTCGTTGGCGACCGCCTCGGCCCCGGAGAGCCTGGCGTTCTCGTCGTAGAGCCGTTTGAGCGCCCGCACCGCGGCCTGGTCGTTGCCCGCGATGTCGGCCGCGATGCGGTGGGCGGTCGGGAGCAGGTCCTCGTGCGGGACGACGTGATTCACCAGACCTGCGCCCATTGCGTCGTGCGCGCCGAGGAAGTTGCCGGTGAGGCTCATCTCCTTCGCCCGGCGGTACCCGATCGCCTCGGGGAGGAACGTGCTCATGCCGCCGGCGGGGAGGAGGCCGACGCGTGCGTGCGTGTCGGCGAAGGTCGCGCGCTCCGACGCCACGAGCAGGTCACAGGCGAGCGCGAGTTCGAAGCCGCCGGTCACGCACGGTCCGTTGACGGCGCCGACCACCGGCTTCGTCATGCGCCAGAGCGCGGCGAACGGACTCAGCGTGATCGCGTCGGCACCCCCGCGGAGGTTCGAACCGGTGCTGCCGAGTTCCCGGAGGTCGAGCCCGGCGCAGAACGCGGGGTCCGAGCCGGTGAGGACGACGACATCCGTGGCGTCGTCGGCCTCGGCCTCGGTGAGGGTCCGGGCGAGATCGGCCATGAGCGCGCTGTTGAGCGCGTTGCGGGCCTCGGGCCGGTGCAGCGTCAGGGTCGTGACGCGCCCGGCGGTGGCGACGAGGACGAGATCGGTCATGGTCCGCGACCGTAGCGGTCGCGCCGGGCCGAAGCGCCCGGGCGGGGGACGCCCGACGGGCGTGCGACCGCCGGACGGTCAGCGGCGGCCGACGAGGGGGCGCTTGCCGTGGTTGGCCTTGCTGCGGCGGGCGCGCAGCTTGCGCTTCTTCGACTTCTTGCTCACGACGTCGCTCCTCGGAGTGCGGGAGCGGAGAGCGTAGACCAGCCCGCGCGGCGGCGTCCCCTCGGACCCTGGACCGCGGATCCGGCGGGCCGACCCGGTGCCGGCCGATACCCTCTGGCCGATGGAGCACCTCGGCCTCGTGGGCCTCGCCGATTCCGGGCACGACCGTCTCTTCGCCGCCCTCACGGGCATGGAGGTGGGGGGTGCGGCCGAGCGCACGGTGGGGGTCGTCCGGCTCCCGGACGAACGCCTCGATCGACTCGCCGCCATGTCGGAGTCCCAGAGGGTCGTGCCGGCGACCTTCGAGATCGCGTACGTCCCCGGGCTCGCTCCGGAGCCGGGGAAGGGGCTCGGCAGTCGGCTGCTCGGCACCCTGCGCGACTGCGACGCCATCCTCTTCGTCCTGCGGGCCGACGGTGTCGACCCGGCCGACGACCTCGCCACGATCGAGTACGAACTCGTGCTCGCCGACCTCGCCTCCGTCGAGGCGCGCCTCGGGAAGCAGCAGCGCCTGGCCAAGGGCGACAAGTCACTGCTGCCCGAGATCGCCGCGCTCGAACGGGCCCTCGCCGCGCTCGGCGACGGCACGCCCGTGTGGCGATCGGACCTCTCCGAGGACGAGCGGGCGCACCTCGCGCCGGTGTTCCTCCTCACGAACAAGCCGGTGCTCCTCGTCGTCGACGTGCCGCTCGACCGCATGGACGAGACCGCGACCATCGCCGACGGGCTCGGCGAGGGGGCCCTCGGCTGCTGCACCGAGATCGAGGGCGATCCCGACGTCGTCGCGGCGCAGGGCGACGAGCGTGCCGCGCTGCTCGCCGATCTCGGCGTCGTGGAGAGCGTGGTGCCCCGGCTCGCGCGGGCCGCCTACCTCATGCTCGGCCGGCGCACCTTCTTCACGACCGGCGACAAGGAGAGCCGGGCGTGGACCTTCCGGGCGGGCGCCCGCGCGCCCGAGTGCGCCGGGGTCATCCACTCCGACCTCCAGCGCGGCTTCATCCGGGCCGAGGTCATCCACTGGGACGATCTCCTCGAGATCGGTGGGTGGCCGAAGGCCAAGGACGTCGGGAAGCTGCGGGTCGAGGGCAAGGAGTACGAGGTCGCCGATGGCGACGTCCTCGAGATCCGCTTCAACGTCTGAGGCGGCGGCGACGTGTGGCTCGTCCGGGACGGTTCGGTGCTCGCCAGCGCCGAGGTCGCGTCGGGTCGGCGGAGCCGGCGCCGGGGCCTGCTCGGGCGTTCCGGCATCGACGGCGCGCTCCTGCTGCGCCCGTGCCGACAGGTGCACACGATCGGCATGCGGTTCTCGATGGACGTCGCGTTCTGCGACCGTGACGGGCGGGTGCTCCGGGTGGCGACGCTGCGGCCGGGCCGGGTGAGCCGGCCCGTGCGGCGGGCCGCGTTCGCGATCGAGGCCGAGGCCGGTTCGTTCGGCCGCTGGGGCCTGGCCGTCGGCGACGTCGTCGAGGTGCGCGGGTGATCGGCGCGCTCGTCGTGGTCGCCACGCCCATCGGCAACCTCGGCGACCTGTCGCCGCGCGCGGTCGAGGCCCTGGCGTCCGTCGATGTCGTCGCCTGCGAGGACACCCGTCGGACCCGGGGTCTGCTGACCCACGCCGGGATCCCGGGCTCGGGTCGGCTCGTGGCCGTCCACGCGCACAACGAGGTGGAGCGGGCCGACGACCTCGTGACCCGGATGCTCGCCGGCGCTCGGGTCGCGTACGTGAGTGACGCCGGTACACCCGGCGTGAGCGATCCGGGCGCCCGGCTCGTCGCGGCCTGCGTGGCCGCCGGCGTGCCGGTCGAGGTGGTCCCGGGGGCGAGCGCGGTGCTCGCCGCGCTCGTGCTCTCCGGGTTCGTCGCCGATCGGTTCGCGTTCGAGGGGTTCCTGCCCCGCCGCGGTCGCGAGCGCACCGCCCGGCTCGCCGCGGTCGCCGACGACGAACGGGTGCAGGTGCTCTACGAGGCGCCGGGCCGGGTGGCCGGCACGGTCGCCGACCTCGCGGCGGCGTGCGGTGCCGACCGGCCCGTGGCGATCGCGCGCGAGATCACGAAGGTGCACGAGGAGGTGCTCCGGCTCCCGCTCGGTACCGCCGCCGAGCACCTGGCCGCGGTCGAGCCGCGCGGCGAGTACGTCATCGTCGTCGGACCCGCGGTCCCGCGCGTCGTCGAGGTCGACGACGCAGTGCTGCTGGATGCGGTGCGCCGCGCCGAGGCCGCGGGGGCCTCGCGGCGGGATGCGGCCGCGGCCGTGGCCCGGGAGCACGGCGTGCCCCGACGGCGGGTCTACGAGTTGGCCCTCGCGATGGACCGCGGGGACGACGGCGGGCTCAGGCCGTCGGGTGGGCCTGCCCCTCGCTGAGGCGGGTGACGCAGGGTTCGCACACGAGTCGATCGGCGAAGTCGCGCAGGCCCTCGACCCCGCCGCAGAACGTGCAGCCGCGGTGGACCTTGCGCAGCACCACGTGGCCCTCCTCGACCGCGACGTCGACGAGGTCGCCCACCTCGATGCCGAGTGACCGTCGGACCTCGACGGGGAGCACGACGCGGCCGAGGCCGTCGACCTTCCGGGTCACTCCGCTCGCACCCACCGGGTCCTCCCATCGTGGATCGGGTTCCGCCGTGCGCCGATGCCGGGCCTCGGGGTCGGTTGACGAGCCCGAGCGGCTGACGATCGAACGGTAGCGTAGGTCCGTGGCCCCGCCGTTCTACGTGACGACACCGATCTACTACGTGAACGACGTCCCGCACATCGGGCACGCGTACACGACGGTCGCAGCCGACACCTTGGCCCGGTGGCGCCGACTCCTCGGTGACGACGTGGTGTTCCTCACCGGCACCGACGAGCACGGCCTCAAGGTGGCGCAGTCGGCCGAGGCGCACGGCATGAGCCCGCAGGAGTGGGCCGACCGTACGAGCCAGCGCTTCCGCGAGTGCTGGGACCTCCTCGACATCACGAACACCGACTTCATCCGCACGACCGAGGACCGCCACCGGGTCGCGGTGCAGGACTTCCTGCAGCGGGTCCACGACAACGGCCACATCGAGCTCGACGTCTACGAGGGCCTCTACTGCGTGGCCTGCGAGGCGTACTACACCGAGGACGAGCTCGTCGACGGTGACTGCCCCGACCACGGCCGACCGGTCGAGCGGGTGCGCGAGGAGAACTACTTCTTCCGGCTCTCACGCTTCGAGCAGCCGCTCCTCGAGTACTACGCGGCCCATCCGGACGCCGTGGCGCCCGAGTCCCGTCGCAACGAGGTGCTCGGGTTCATCAAGCAGGGACTCCGCGACTTCTCGATGAGCCGGACGTCCATCACCTGGGGCATCCCGTTGCCGTGGGATCCGGACCACGTCACCTACGTGTGGTTCGACGCGCTCTTCAACTACTGCACCGCGGTCGGGTACGGCGCGGACCCGGAACGCTTCGATCGCTACTGGCCCGCGGACTACCACCTCATCGGCAAGGACATCCTCCGGTTCCACGCGGTGTTCTGGCCGGCGATGCTCATGGCCGCGGGGATGGAGCCGGCGCGCCACGTGTTCGCGCACGGCTTCCTCATGGTGGGTGGCGAGCGGATGAGCAAGACCCGGCTCAACCAGATCGCGCCCGCCGACCTCGTGGAGACGTTCGGCAGCGACGGGTTCCGGTACCACTTCCTCGTCGACCAGCGGTTCGGTCCCGACGGCGACTTCTCGTTCGAGCAGATGGTCACCCGGTACAACGCGGACCTCGCCAACAACTTCGGCAACCTCGCCAGTCGCGTCCTCAACATGGCGGTGTCGTACTGCGACGGCGTCACGCCGGAGACGCGCGAGGACGGGCCGCTCGTGGCCGCGGCGGCCCGTGCGCTCGAAGGGCTCGAGGCCGGGCTCGGCGCGCTCGACTTCGCCGCCGGGTTCGGCGCCGTGTGGGAGTTCATCGGCGCGACGAACGCGTACATCGAGGACCGTCAGCCGTGGGCCCGCAACAAGGCCGGCGACTCGGCGGGTGCTGCGGCCGTGCTCGGCGACTGCCTCGAGGCGCTGCGCATCGTGGCCCTGCTCGCCTCGCCCGTGCTGCCGCGCGCGAGCGCCGAGCTCCACCGACGGCTCGGCCTGCCCGGGGATCCGACCGGCGCCCGGGTGCCCGACGACGCGCGGTGGGGTGCCGTCCCCACCGCGGGCAACGCGCTCGAGAAGGGCGCGGCGCTGTTCCCGCGCATCGAGGTCGCCGCGGAGTCCGCCGAGTGACGGTCCGGCGCTGGGCCGACAGCCACGTCCACCTCTTCTCGCTCGAGGAGGGCGTGGCCCCGGCGCTCGATCGGGCCCGGGCCGCCGGGGTGGACCGGTTCGTCTGCGTGGGGACCGACCTCGACACCTCCCGGGCCTGCGTCGCGCTCGCCGAGACCGACCACGACATCGCCGCGGTGGTCGGCCTGCATCCCCACGAGGCGCGCCACCTCGCCGAGCAGCGCGAGGGGATCGAGGTGCTCGTCACCCACCCGGCGGTCGTCGGCGTGGGCGAGGCCGGCTTCGACCTCCACTACGAGCACTCGCCGAGGGCGGAGCAGGAGGACGCGTTCCGGTGGCAGGTCGCGCTCGCGCACGAGCACGACCGCACGCTCGTCATCCACACCCGCGAGGCCTGGCCCGACACGTTCCGGGTGCTCGAGGCGGAGGGGGTGCCGCCCCGCACGGTGCTCCACTGCTTCACCGGCGGGCCGGCGGAGGCCGAACGTGCGTTGGCCCTCGGGTGCCACCTGTCGTTCAGCGGGATCATCACGTTCCGCAACGCCGACGACCTGCGCGCCGCCGCCGCCCTCGCCCCGCTCGACCGCGTGCTCGTCGAGACCGACGCGCCGTACCTGGCCCCGGTCCCGTACCGGGGACGCGCCAACGAACCGGGCCACGTCGTGCACGTTGGCGAGGCCCTCGCCGCCGCGATGGGCCGGGACGTCGACGAGGTGGCGGCTGCGACGCGGGCGACCACCCGTCGCCTGCTCGGCCGCGGCTGAGTCCCGGCGCCCGCACGCTGAGGCGGTCCAGAGCCGCGACCTGCCCCGATGCGTCGAACATCCCAGTATCTGGATGCTGGATTGCCGCGCCCCGGGGGCATCAGTACCGTCCCCGGGGTCCCGACCCCACCTGCGGGTGGCGGGCGGGTGGCCCGTGCCGATCCGGTGCGGGCTCGGCGGAGCCAAGGGGTGCGACCCATCGACGGTCACTCCACCCGCGCCGGTGCGCGGGGCGGTCACCACAGCCACGAGGCCCGCGCGCGGCGGTACGCCCTGCGCACGGTCCGCCCATCGCCGGCCCGCATCGAGGCACCGGAGCCCGCGGTCTGGCTCCCGGTCGGCGACGCCTCGGCCGCCCTCGCGGGCAGCACCGACACCGCCGCGCCGACGGTCGACCGCGACGCTCGCGGCCTCGCCCCGGCGGACCACGAGGCCCGCGAGGCCCGGGCCGCCCTCGACGCCGAACTCCTCACGATCGAGGCCGCGTTCTGGTCGACCTCGGGCCGGGCCTTCGACGCCGCGGTCGCCGATCCCGTCCCCACCGGGGTCGGGCCGACCGAGGCGCCCACTCCGCGCCCGCAGCCCCTGGCGCAGCCCGCTCCGGCCCGGGTCCGTGCGCAGCGCACCCGCCACCGACTCGAGTGGATCGGCGCCGTCCTGCTCATCCTCGCCGTGACGATCGGGCTCGCCCGCATCCTCGGACCGGCCGACCCGATCCGGTACGTGCCGCTCTCGGTCGACGGCATCGCGACCACGGTGCAGACCCGGGGGGCGGACGTCGCCGACGTGCTGCAGGAGGCGGGTGTGGTCCTCGCGCCGGCCGATCGGGTCGTCCCGGCGGCGGACGCCCGGCTCGACGGCGACACCGCGATCCGGGTGCTGCGCGCCTTCCCCGTGACGGTGGATCTCGACGGGCGGACCCGCACGGTGCGCACGACCCGGCGCACCGCGTCGCGCCTCCTGCCCGAACTCGCAGTGGCTCCGAACGCGCTCGTCACGAGCGCGCCCGAACGGCTCGGTGCGGGGTCGACGGTCGTCGTGCGCACGCCGCGGCCCGTCACCCTCCAGGTCGACGGCGAGGCTCGATCGCTGAGTGCGACGGCGCTCACGGTGCGCGAGCTGCTCGCCGCCGAGGCGGTCGCGCTCGGTCCGAACGACGAGGTGAGCCCCGTGCTCGACGCCGGGCTCACCGACGGCCTGCGGGTGCGGGTCACGCGCCTCGCCGCCGGACAGCGCACCACGCTCGTGAGCGTCCCGTTCCGCGAGGAGCGGCGCAACGACCCGAACCTCGACGTCGGCCAGACCCGCGTCGTGCGGGCCGGGACCGTCGGGCAGAACCGTGTCGTGTACGCCGTGACCCTGCGGGACGGGGTCGAGGCCGGTCGGAGCGTCGTGCGCACCGAGGTCGTGCGGTCCCCGGTCAGCCGGATCGTCGCCGTCGGGACCCGGCCGGTGGCCCGTCGGTCGCCGGCCCCCCGCACCGCGACGGCCGCGCCGGTCCCGAGCGTCACCGGTCGCAGCGAGACCGGGCAGGGATCGCACTACGCCTTCACCACGGCGTCATGTGCGCACAAGACGCTCCCGTTCGGCACGCTCGTGCGCATCACGAACCTCAACACCGGAGCCGTGGCGTCCTGCACGATCCGCGACCGCGGGCCGTTCGGACCCGGCCGCATCCTCGACATGTCGAAGGACACCTTCAGCCGGCTCGCCCCGCTGTCCCAGGGCGTCATCCCGGTGCGCATCGACTGGTAGCGCGCCGTCGGGTGGCCGGTGCACCGGTGCCCGACCTGCGACGATCTTCCACGTGACCGTCCCGACCGCGACCTCGATCCGGGCGCTCCTCGCCGAGCACGGCAAGGCGCCGAGCCGGGCCCTCGGTCAGCACTTCCTCGCCGACCCCAACACGTCGCGTCGGATCGTCCGCCTCGCCGACGTCGGGACGGGCGACCGGGTCCTCGAGATCGGTCCCGGGGTCGGTTCGCTCACCGCCGCGCTCGTCGAGGGTGGGGCCGAGGTCACCGCGCTCGAACTGGACCGGCACGTCCTGCCCCTGCTCGACGCGGTCCTCGCGACGACGGGTCACGCCGATCGGGTGCGCGTGGTGCAGGGCGACGCACTCACCGCCGACCTCGCCGGTGTCGTCGGCCCCGGTCCGTGCGCGTGCGTGTCGAACCTGCCCTACAACGTGGCGACCCCCATCGTCATGCGGATCCTCGAGGAGGTGCCGGCGATCACGCGGCTCCTCGTCATGGTCCAACGCGAGGTGGGGGAGCGCATGGCCGCGGGCGTGGGGGGCAAGGAGTACGGCTCGGTCTCGGTGCGCATCGCGTTCCACGGTCGGGCCCGGGTCGTCGGGACGGTGCCGCCGAGCGTGTTCCTCCCGCCCCCCAAGGTCGACTCGGCGCTCGTCCGCATCGATCGCCACCCCGTCCCGCCGGTCACGGTGCCCTCCTACGAGGGTCTCGCCGCGATCGTCGCGGCCGGGTTCGGACAGCGGCGCAAGATGCTGCGACGCGCGCTCGTCCCGTTGCTCGGTGACCGCACGCTGCCGATCCTCGAGGCGGCCGGGGTGGACCCGGCGGCCCGGGCCGAGACCCTCGACCTCGCGGCGTTCGCCGCCCTCGCCCGGGCGGCCGCGTGAGCCGCGTCGACGCGAAACTCACGCTCGCCCTGCGGGTGACCGGCCGGCTCCCGGACGGCTACCACGCGCTCGACGCGCTCGTGGTGGCGGTCGACGCGCCCGCCGATCGGCTCACGGTGGCCGAGGGGCCGGCCGGCGTCGGGGCCCGCGTGCACGGGCCGGAGGCGGCCGGGGTCCCGACGGACGCGGCGAACCTCGCGGTGCGGGCCGCGCTCGAGGTCCTGGAACCCGGGGTGGGCGTGCACCTCGACCTCGAGAAGCACATCCCCGCGGGTGCGGGGCTCGGGGGCGGCTCGGCCGACGCGGCGGCCGTCCTGCGGATCCTGCGCGCCCGGGCCGGTCTCGACGACGGGCGCGTCATGGCGGTGGCGGCCGCGCTCGGTGCCGACGTGCCGGTGTGCCTCCGGGGCGGGGTGAACCGCATGGAGGGTCGTGGCGAGATCGTGACGCCGCTCGACCCGGGGCCGCCGCTCGCGCTCGTCGTCGCGGTGCCGCCGTTCGGGTGCTCGACGCCGGCCGTGTACCGGGCGTGGGACGAACTCGGCGGCCCGACCGCGTCGCGTGTCGTCGAGGCGCCGGATGGCTGGGGCGCGGTGTGGGGCCCGACCTGGAGCAACGACCTCGAGCCCGCGGCCGAGGTCGTCGCCCCCGACCTCGCCGCGTTCCGCTCCCGGGTGGAGGCGGTCTGCGGGGTGCCGGCGCTCCTCGCGGGCAGCGGCTCGGCCTACGCCGCGGTCGTCCCCGACACCGACGCGGCGCGGCGAGCGGCGGCCGAGTTGGGCCGGATCGCCGGGGTGCGGGCCTGGGCCGCACGGGCGCCCGTCACCCCCGAGGTCTGAGCCGCCGCACCGCGCTGGGCCGCGCCGGGCCGCCGGGCCCGAGCACCGTTCCGGGGCCCCGACGCGGAAGAGGACCGCCCGGGGGCGGTCCTCTCCATCGATCGGGTTCGGGCTAGCGACCCTGGTTCCGACGCTGCCAACGCGTCTTCTTCAGCAGCTTCTTGTGCTTCTTCTTGCGCATGCGCTTGCGGCGCTTCTTGATCAGGGAGCCCATGAGGCCGGTGAACCTACACGGCTCGTCGGGTGACGTCACATCGCGCCCGGACCGGATCCGGACCGGGTCCGCCCGCGAAGTCCCGTGGGCGGTCCGGGCGGTTCGGGGTAGGGTCGCCCACGGGGCGAGTCGGGGGTGGTGTAACGGCAGCACGGGGTCCTTTGGAGTCCCAGGTCGGGGTTCGAAACCCTGCCCCCGAGCCACGGAACCATCGACGCGACCCGGCCCCACCGGCCCGGCCCACGGAGAGGAGCGAGGAGCACAGATGGCGGTCCAGCGGCCCCTCGCGGCGATCGTCCTCGCCGCCGGCGAGGGCACACGCATGCGCTCGGCGACGCCGAAGGTGCTCCACCCGCTCGCCGGGCGGCCGATGGTCGCCCACCTCGTCGACGCCCTCGTCGCGCTCCCGATCGAACGGGTGGTGCTCGTGGTCGGCCACCGCGCCGACCAGGTGACGGCGACCGTGCAGGAGGTCCTGACGACCGCGACCCCCGTCGACTTCGTCGAGCAGCGGATCCAACGGGGCACGGGCGACGCGACGGCGGTCGCACTCGGTGCGTTCCCGGAGGACGACGGCCTCGACGAGGACGACGTGCTCGTGCTCGTGGGCGACGTCCCCCTCCTGCGGCCGGAGACCGTGGCGGCCCTCGTGGCCCACCACCGCGACACGGACGCCGCGGCCACGCTGCTCACCACCCGGGTCGACGATCCGACGGGGTACGGGCGCATCGTGCGCGACGCACGGGGCGGGGTCGCCCGGATCGTCGAGCAGGCCGACGCGTCCGAGGAGGAGCGTGCGATCACCGAGATCAACCCGGCGATCTACTGCTTCCGACGCTCGTTGCTCGCGCCCGCCCTGCGGCGGCTCACCCCGGCGAACGCGCAGGGCGAGTACTACCTCACCGACGTCATCGCCGTGCTCCGCGACGCGGGCCACACCGTCGCCGCGATCGCGGCCGACGACCCGTTCGAGTGCATGGGGGTCAACGACCGGGCCCAACTCGCGATGGCCGAGGCTGCGCTGCGCGACCGCATCAACGGCGCGTGGATGCGGGCGGGCGTGACGATGGTCGACCCGCGCACGACCTACATCGACACCGGCGTCGTCCTCGAGGCCGACGTGCGCATCCTCCCGAACACGATCCTTGAGGGTCGCCCCACCATCGCGACCGGCGCGGTCGTCGGTCCCGACGTCCGCCTCGTCGACGCCGAGGTGGGGGCCGGGGCGATCGTCTCCCACGCCGTCGCCCGTGCCGCCGTGATCGGCCCGGGGTGCACGGTGGGGCCCTACGTCTCGTTGCGGGCCGGCACCCGCCTCGCGGCGGGCGCCCACGTCGGCACGTTCGTCGAGACCAAGCACGCCGAGATCGGGGAGGGCGCCAAGGTCCCGCACCTCGCCTACATCGGCGACGCCACGGTCGGCCCGCGGGCCAACGTCGGCGCCGGGACCATCACCGCGAACTACGACGGTCGGTCCAAGCACCGCACCGAGATCGGGGCGGACGCCCGGATCGGGTCCAACACCGTGCTGCGCGCCCCGGTCCGGGTCGGCGACGGGGCGTACACCGGGGCAGGATCCGTGGTCACGCACGACGTTCCGCCGGGTGCCCTCGCCAAGGGGGTCCCGGCCGAGATCGACGAGGGCTGGGCGGACCGGCTCGACGAAGGGAACTAGGAACGATGGAACTCGTCCCCACCAAGCGGCTGCAGTTGTTCGCCGGCCGGGGCAACCGGGATCTCAGCGAGGAGATCGCCCAGGCGCTCGACGTGCCGCTCGGCGAGGTCGTGCTCTCCACGTTCGCGAACGGCGAGATCTACTGCCGCTTCGGCGAGAGCATCCGCGGCTCGGACGTGTTCATCATCCAGAGCCACTGCGAGCCGATCAACGAGCGCGTGATGGAGATGCTCATCATGATCGACGCCGCGAAGCGCGCGTCGGCCAAGCGCATCACCGCGGTCACGCCGTTCTACGGCTACGCGCGTCAGGACCGCAAGGCCGAGGGTCGCGAGCCGATCACGGCCCGTCTGGTCGCGGATCTCATCACCGTGGCGGGCGCGGACCGCGTGGTCACCGTCGACCTCCACACCGGACAGATCCAGGGCTTCTTCGACAAGCCGGTCGACCACCTCACGGCGGTGCCCCTGCTCGCGGAGTACGCGGCGAAGCTGTTCGGCGCGGGCGCGGACGTCACGGTCGTGTCGCCGGACGCCGGCGGCGGCAAGCTCATGCGCCGCTTCTCGAACTACCTCGCGGAGTACGACATCGAGTCGGAACTCGCGTTCATCGACAAGCGCCGGCCGAAGGGCACGCACAACGTCGCCGTCGCGAGCGAGGTCGTCGGTGAGGTCGAGGGCCGCCACTGCATCGTCGTCGACGACATGATCGACACCGCCGGCACCGTCGCCGCCGCGGCGAGCCTCCTCAAGGAGCGGGGTGCGGCCTCGGTCCGGATCCTCGCCACCCACGGTCTGCTCTCCGGTCCGGCGGTCGAGCGGCTCCGCGAGGCGCCGGTCGAGGAGGTCGTGGTCACGAACACGATCCCGATCCCGGACGAGAAGCGCTTCGGCCGCCTCACGGTCCTCTCGATCGCCCCGATCGTGGCCGAGGCCCTCGATGCGGTGTTCGAGGACACCTCGGTGAGCGAGCTCTTCCGCGGCGACAACGTCTGAGGTCGCCGGGGCGACCGCCCCGGTCCGGAACACCCGGGCCGATCCGGCCCCGGGCCGCCGCGTTTGGCCCCGGGGCGCCGCAGGGTCCACAATGGGCGGCCCCGCAGTCCCGCAAAGGATCCCACGCGCCATGACCGACGCCACCCTCACCGCCTCGATCCGCACCGAGCGCGGCTCCGGCCCCGCCGGCCGCCTCCGACGCGAGGGACGGGTCCCGGCCGTCGTCTACGGCCTGGGCTCGGACACCATCGCCGTCACGGTCTCGGCCCGCGAGCTCGACCACATCCTCCACTCGGACACCGGCGCGAACAGCCTCATCACCCTCCAGGTCGACGGTGGTGACGTGCTCGCCCTCGCCCGCCAGATCCAGCGCCACCCGACCCGGGGCATCCTCCAGCACGTCGACTTCATCCGCGTGAGCCGCGACACCGCGGTCGACGCCGAGGTGCCCCTCGTCATCGTGGGCGAGGCCCCGGGCACGAAGGCCGGCGGCAAGCTCGAGCAGCAGCTCTTCACGGTGTCGGTGAGCGCGCTCCCCGATCGGATCCCGACCGCGATCGAGGTCTCGATCGCCGGCCTCGGCCTCGGCGACCAGATCAAGGTCGCCGACATCGACTGCCCGGAGGGCGTCCGCATCGCGCTGCCCGACGACGCGCTCGTCGTACAGGTCGCGGTGCCGCGTGGTATCACCGGCACTGACGCCGAGGGCGAGGGCTCCGAGGGCGGCGAGTCGCCCGAGGCCTGATCCGTGCCGCGGCGCTCACCCGACGCACCGCGCACCGGCACCCCGGCCGACTACCTCGTCGTCGGTCTCGGCAATCCGGGCGACGAGTACGCGCGCACGCGCCACAACGTCGGCACCGACGTCATCGAGGTCCTCGCGACGCGCCACGGCGCGCGCCTGCGGAAGGGCAAGGAGCGGGCCCTCGTCGACGAGGTCCGCATCGGCCCGGCCCGGGTCGCGCTCGCCGTCCCCATGACCTACATGAACGACTCCGGTGACCCGGTGCGTCGGCTCGTGCACCGGTACGGTGTCGACGTCCAGCGGGTGATCGTCGTCCACGACGAACTCGACCTGCCCCTCGCGGCGCTCAAGCTCAAGGCGGGCGGTGGGCTCGCCGGGCACAACGGCCTCCGGTCGATCAAGCAGCACCTGCACGACGACGCGTTCCTCCGGGTCCGGATCGGGATCGGCAAGCCGCCGAGCCGGGAGCAGGGGGCGAACCACGTGCTCGACCGGTTCTCGAAGCGCGATCGGACCGAGGTCGAGGTCACGCTCGAGCACGCGGCGGATGCGGTCGAGGCGATCGTCGCCGACGGCATCGACGCGGCCATGAATCGGTACAACTGAGATCGCCGATGGCCGCGCCCCTCCACGCGCTGGCGGCGCACCTCGCTGAGGATCCGGCCGTCGTGGCCGCGGCCGCCGCGGCCGACGTCGTGGCGGTCCCGGACGTCGCCCGCCCCCTCTTCGTCGCGGCACTCGGTCGCCTCGCCGGCCGTCGTCCGGTGCTCGTCGCCGTCCCGACGGTGGCGGAGGCCGAGCGGATCGCCGGCGACCTCGTCCCCGTCCTCGGTCCCGACGCGGTCGAGATGTTCCCGGCCTGGGAGACGCTGCCCTTCGAACGGGTGTCCCCGAACCTCGAGACCATGGGCCGCCGGCTCCGGGTCATGGGCCGGTTGCGGCGCGGCGACGAGTCGCTCGCGGTCGTCGTCGCCCCGGTGCGTGCGCTCGTGCAGCGGCTCGGGCCGCACGTGGAGGACGTGGAGCCGATCGAACTCGGGCCGGGCGACCGGGTCGACCGCGAGGATCTCGTCGCCCGGCTCGTCGCCGCCGGGTACCGCCGCGAGTACCAGGTGGAGGCGCGGGGCGAGGTCGCGGTGCGCGGCTCGATCGTCGACGTGTACCCCTCGACCGCGGACCACCCGGTGCGCATCGACCTCTGGGGTGACGAGGTCGAACGGCTGTCCGCGTTCGCCGTCGCCGACCAGCGCTCCACCCGCGAGCTCGAGGCGGTCACGATCCTGCCCGCGCGCGAACTGCTGCCGACCGACGAGGTGCGGGCCCGGGCCCGCGCCCTCATCGAGGAGGCCCCGTGGGGCCGCGAGCAGTGGGAGCGCATCGCCGAGGGCCAGATCTTCGACGGGATGGAGTCGTGGCTGCCCTGGCTCTGCGGCGAGGAGCACCTCCTCACCGACCTGCTGCCGGCGCGGGCCCAGGTGCTCCTCGTCGAGCCCCGTCGCCTGCGCGACCGGGCGGGGGAACTGCTCGACGAGGAGGAGGCGCTCGCCGGGGTGCTCGCCGGGACCTGGGGCACCGAACCGGCGGTGCTCCACCGCCTGACGTCGGGGTTCGACCGCCTGCTCGCGCACGGTCCCGCGCTCGTCACGAGCGTGCTCGGCGCTCCGGATCGTCCCGAGACCCCGGCGCTCGTCGCGGCCGCGTTCGATCCCGTCGTCGGCGACGTCGAGGCCCTCGCCGAACGCGTGCGCGCGCTCATGGCCCGGGGACTCCGGGTGGTCGTCGCCGCGGAGGGCGCCGCGAGCGCCCGGCGGCTCTCCGAGGTCCTCGCCGACGGCCGCATCGATGCGCCCGTGCTCGAGGAACCGTCCCTGGTCCCGGGCACGGTGAGCGTCGTCATCGCGCCGATCGAACGCGGGGTCGTCGCCGGCGCCGCCGGGATCGCACTCGTCGCCGAGGCCGATCTGTCGGGGCGGCGGCGGGTCCACCGCCGGGCGCGCGGCGCCCGCAAGCAGGCGGACTTCTACGACGACCTCAAGGTCGGCGACCACGTCGTCCACCAGGTCCACGGGGTCGGGCGCTTCGAGGGCATGGTGCAGCGCGCGATCGGCGGGGTCGAGCGCGACTACCTCATGCTCGCCTACCGGGGCGGCGACCGGCTGTACGTGCCGACCGATCAGATCGGCACGGTCCGCAGGTACACCGGCGGCGATGCGCCGACGCTCTCGCGGATGGGCGGGGCGGAGTGGCACAGGACCCGCACGAAGGTGCGCACCGCGGTCGCGCAGATCGCGGCCGAACTCGTCGCGCTCTACCGCGAGCGCCTCGCCACGGTCGGCCACGCGTTCGGTGGTGACACGCCGTGGCAGCGCGAGATGGAGGATGCGTTCCCCTACGAGGAGACGCCCGACCAGTCGCGGGCCATCGTCGAGGTCAAGGCCGACATGGAGCGTCCGGTCCCGATGGACCGGCTCGTGTGCGGCGACGTCGGGTACGGCAAGACCGAGATCGCGCTCCGGGCCGCGTTCAAGGCGGTGCAGGACGGCAAGCAGGTCGCGGTGCTCGTCCCGACGACGCTGCTCGCGAACCAGCACGGGCAGACGTTCCGCGAGCGGTACTCGGGGTTCCCGGTGCGGGTGGAGGTGCTGTCGCGGTTCCTCACCACCAAGGAGCAGGACGCCGTCGTTGCGGGGCTCGCCACCGGCGAGATCGACGTCGTGGTCGGCACCCACCGGCTCCTGTCCGAGGACCTCGCCTTCAAGGATCTCGGGCTGCTCGTGATCGACGAGGAGCAGCGGTTCGGGGTCGAGCACAAGGAGCGCATCAAGCGGCTGCGGGCCGCGGTCGACGTGCTCACCCTCTCGGCGACCCCCATCCCGCGCACGCTCGAGATGAGCCTCACGGGGATCCGCGACCTCTCGCTGGTCCAGACTCCGCCCGAGGAGCGGCAGCCGATCCTCACCTACGTCGGCGAGTACGACGACCGGGCGGTCTCCGAGGCGATCCGCCGCGAGCTGCTCCGGGAGGGCCAGGTGTTCTTCGTCCACAACCGGGTCCAGGACATCGAGCACATCGCGGAGCAGGTGCGCGACCTCGTGCCGGAGGCGCGGGTGCAGATCGCGCACGGCCAGATGGACGAGGGCACGCTCGAACGGGCCGTGCAGTCGTTCGCCGACCGCGAGTCCGACGTCCTCGTGTGCACGACCATCGTCGAGAGCGGCCTCGACCTCCCGATGGCCAACACGCTCGTGGTGGATCGGGCCGACCTCCTCGGGCTCTCGCAGCTGTACCAGTTGCGCGGCCGGGTCGGCCGGCGCGGGAGTCGCGCGTACGCGTACCTGCTCCACCCGCAGGACCGGGCGCTCTCCGAGGAGGCGTACGAGCGGCTCAAGGCGATCGGGGAGTTCACCGACCTCGGGTCGGGGTTCAAGCTCGCGATGCGCGACCTCGAGATCCGCGGTGCCGGCAACATGCTCGGCGGCGCGCAGAGCGGACACATCGCGGCGGTCGGGTTCGACCTCTACTGCGAACTCGTCACCGAGGCGGTCGCCGAACTCAAGGGTGAGCGGATCGAACCGCCGTTCGAGGTCGTGCTCGACCTCCCGACCGACGCGCACCTGCCCCGCACCTACATCGAGCGCGACGACGTGCGGATGGAGGCCTACCGGCGTCTCGCGGCGGTCGAGGCCCCGGGCGACGTCGACGACGTCGAGGCGGAGTGGCTCGACCGGTACGGCCCGCCGCCCGCCGCCGCGGACGCGCTGCTCGACGCGGCGCGCCTGCGGGCGGAGTGCGTCCGGCTCCGGATCCCCACGGTGTCGATCGTCCCCGCGCCGATGCAGCGGTCGAGTGCCCGGATCGCGGTCGTCCTCCCCGAGAGCCGCCGGGTTCGCCTCGCCCGCCTGGCCCCGAAGGCGGTGGCCAAGGACGACGCGATCGTCGTGCCGCTCGACGCCGCCCCGGCCCGAGCGGTCGCGGCGGTCACGGCGCTGCTCCGTGAGCTCGTCCCGCCCGAGGCGGCCCCGGCCTGATCCGAGTCCGGGGGGATGCGTCACTAGCATCCCGGCCCTGTGCAGCGAATCCGGATCGTCCCCATCCTCCTCGCCACCTGCGCGGCGGCCCTCCTCGCGGGGTGCTCGTCGGTCGGGGGGACCGCGGCCACCGTGAACGGCGAGCGGTTCTCGCAGCACGACTTCGAGGCCGAGTTGTCGGCGCAGCGCGACAACGAGCGGTACTGGAACGCCAGCCAGCAGAACGCCGCGGGCACGGGCAACGAGGACGCCGTCCCGGCGAACCTCGCCGCCGACTGGCTGACCCGCCACATCTACACGGAGATCGTCGCCCAGTCGCGCCTCGGTCGGCGGGCCGCTCCGAACGCCGCGCTGCTGGCCCAGGTCGAGTCCCAACTCGCCCGGACCCCGGGGTGGCAGGCGTTCCCGTCCTGGTTCCGGAAGGACCTCGTCGAGTCGAACGCCGTCGCGCTCGCCGCGCAGCGGGCCCTCGCCGGCGCCGAGCCGACGGACGCGGACCTCGAGGCCTTCTTCACCACCTACCGCGACCAGATCTGTGCGAGCGGCAAGGTCGTGTCGCACATCCTCGTGGCGAGCGAGGCTGAGGCCACCGCGGTCGTGGCGCGGCTCGCCGGCGGGGCCGACTTCGCGACGATCGCCCGGGAGGTGTCCACCGACACCGGTTCCGGCGCGACCGGCGGCGGACTCGGCTGCCTCGGTGCCCAGCAGTTCGTGACCGAGTTCGAGGACGCGGCCCAGGCGCTGGCGGTCGGCGCGACCTCCGGTCCGGTCCGCACGCAGTTCGGCTGGCACATCATCCGCGTGGAGGCCGCCACCTTCGGAGCGCTGCGCAACGACGTGGCGAGTGCGTACCAGCAGGTCGCCGACGCGAAGTTCCAGCGCTGGGTGCAGCGTCGGGTCGCCCAGGCCGAGGTCACGGTGAACCCGCGGTACGGCTCGTGGCGACGCACCCAGAGCGCGTTCAAGGTCGTGCCCCCGACGGCCCCGACCCCGCAGATCCGTCCCGCTCCCGAGCGGACGGGCGCCACCGGCATCCTCGGTTCGCGCGGCGTCCCCACCCCGTGACCCCGCGGGTGCTCGTCGTCGGACTCGGTCCGGGCGGCGCCGACCTCGTCGCCCCGCGAGCGCTCGACGCGCTGCGTCGGGGATCCGCCCTCGTCCGCACCGCCCGCCACCCGGCCGTCGACGAACTGCGCGCCGCCGGTGTGCTGTTCGAGCCCCTCGACGACGTCTACGACGACGCCCCGGATCTCGAGGCCGCGTACGCCGCGATCGCGGACCGGGTGCTCGCCGCCGCACGCGACCGCGGCGAGGCCGTGTACGCGGTGCCGGGGAGCCCCGGGGTCGCCGAGAGGGCGGTGGGGGCGCTGCGCCGCGCGGCCGACGCGGGGACGATCGACCTCGAGGTGGTGCCGGGCCTGTCGTTCGCCGATCTCGCGTGGGTCCGGCTCGGCGTCGACCCGATGGCGACCGGGGCCCGCGTCATCGACGGCCGGGACCTCGAGCGCGCGGCCGGACTCGCCGGTGCGCTGCTCATCGCGCAGTGCGACACCCGGTTCGTCCTCTCGGACGTGAAGCTCGCCCTGCTCGAGGCGGTGGCGCCCGACGCCGAGGTCGTCGTGCTCCAGCGGCTCGGGCTCCCGGACGAGTCCGTGACCCGGGTCGCGCTCGAGGACCTCGACCGCACGGTCGAACCGGACCACCTCACCACCCTGTTCGTGGACACCGGGGCGGCGGCGATCGCGGGCGAGGTCGCCCGGCTCGTTGCGCTCACCGAGGTGCTGCGCGGGCCGGGCGGATGCCCGTGGGACGCGGAGCAGACCCACCGCTCCCTCGTGCGGTACCTGCTCGAGGAGGCGTACGAGACGGTGGAGACGCTCGAGGCGCTGCCGATCGACGCGCCGGCGGGGGAGCCCGACCTCGGGGCCTACGCCCGGCTCGAGGACGAACTCGGCGACGTGCTGTTCCAGGTGGTCCTCCACTCCGTCCTCGCCGCGGAGGCCGGGGCCTTCACCTTCGCCGACGTCGCCCGCGGCGTCCACGACAAGCTCGTGCGGCGACACCCGCACGTGTTCGGCGAGGTCGAGGTCGCAGACAGCGACGATGTGCTCGCGAATTGGGAGGTCATCAAGCAGCAGGAGCGGGGCACGGGGTCGATCGTCGACGGCATCAGCCCGGCCCTGCCCTCGACGCTCTACGCGCTCAAGCTGTTCCGCAAGGCCGCGACCGTCGGGCTCGCGCCCGCGGATCGCACGGCGGCGCTCGCCGACCTCGACGCCGCGGTCGCGCGGCTCGCCGATCCGACCACCGGCACGGGGACCGACGGCGATCCCGCGGTGGGCGACCTGCTCGCCGCCGCGGTGGCGGTCGCCCGGGCCGAGGGGGTCGATGCGGAGTCGGCGCTGCGGGCCTGGGCCGCCCGGTTCCGCAACACCTTCCGATCCGCCGAGGCGCTCGCCGTGGCCGAGGGGACGACCCTGCGGGACGCGGGACCGGACACGGCGCGCGACCTCTGGCGCCGGGCCGCGACCTCGGCCTGACCCCGACGGCGGGGCGGGTGGCGCCCGGACCGGGCGCCGTGGTCGAATCGTCGGTGTGAGCACCTACGACGTCCTCGGGAGCACGATCACCACGCCGGTCGAGATCCGCGAGGCGCGTTCGTGGTTCTCGACGTTCGCGGTCCCGTTCCGCGCGGCGCGCGACCTCACCGCGTACAGCGGCCTCGAGCCCGCGCCGCTCCCGGCGGGCCGGGCCCTCGTCAGCCTCGGGTTCGTCCGGTACGTCGACGGCGACCTCGGGCCGTACCACGAGTTCGTCGTCGCCGTCATCGTGCGCCCGCCGGGCAGCACCGACCGGAAGGACACCGGCGCGTTCATCCACCAGCTGCCGGTCAACCAGCCCTTCACCTGCGCCGCGGGGCGCGACATCTGGGGCTTCCCGAAGTTCGTCACCGACATCGACATCGACGAGGGCGTGCGCCGCGACACCGCGACGCTGCTCGTCGACGGTGCGCTCGCCGTGCGCCTGTCGATCGCGCACGGCGTGCGCACCCGGGTCCCCGACACGAACCTCGACGCGTACTCGTGGTCCGACGGCACCCTGCGGTGCACGCCGTGGCGCCTCGACGGCGAGGGCGCGCGCGGGCGTCCCGGTGGGGCGCGGGTCGAACTGGGTTCCGGGCTCATCGCCGACGAACTGCGGGTGCTCGGCTTCCCGCGCCGTGCGCTCATGGCCGGCACGATGCGCCGGGTGCGGATGACCTTCGGCGACGCCCGGATCGTCGACCCGGCGGCCCCGACCGGTCCGGCGGTGCGGGCGTGACCTTCCGGGGCTCGGTCGCCCTCGTGACCGGGGCGGGGAGCGGCATCGGCCTGCTCGCGGCGCAGCGCCTCGCGGCCCAGGGGGCGCGGGTCGCCGCGCTCGACCTCACCGCGGCGTCGCTCGAGGCCGTCCAGCGCCACTCGCCGAACGTGTCCGCGTTCACCGCCGACGTCACCGATCCCGACGCCCTCGCCGCCGCCATCGAACGCGTCGTGGCCGAGGTCGGGCCGGTGGACCGGCTCGTGCACGCGGCCGGCATCTGCCTCCCGGGCCGCCTCGTGGACCAGGCGGTGGCCGATGTCGCCCGGGTCATGGAGGTCAACTACCTCGGCACGGTCCGCACCGTGGCGGCGGTGGTGGGGGGCATGGTCGAGCGGAGCCGGGGTGACCTCGTGCTCCTCGCCTCGATGGCGGGCTGGGTGCCTTCGTTCCGGCTCGGCGCGTACGACGCCTCGAAGTCGGCGGTCGTCGCCTACGGCGAGGTCCTGGCCCACGAGCTCGAGGGCACCGGTGTGCGGACGGTCGTGGTGTGTCCGCCGCCCGTCGCCACGCCCATGCTCGACGCCATCAACGCGGCCGATCCGCAGGCGCTCGGGGGTCAGCCGTCCATCCGGGCCGCCGAGGTGCTCGACGCGGCCGAGGCGGCGCTCGAGCGGGGGGAGGTGTTCGCCTTCCCCGGCCGGATGACCCGGTCGGTGGTCCGGGTCCGGCGGCTCGCCCCGGGCCTGCTCTGGCGGCGGATGGATCGCATCGAGCGCGGCCCCCGGCGCCAGCCCCGCCACGGCGCACCGCCGGCCTGAACGCCCGGTCCGGGTCCGGCCCCCGGGCCCGTCGACCGCTCCGGAATGCTCGGGGACACAGCCCACACCGGACTACCCTCGACCCTCACACCACAGGAGCAACGCCCGGTCGCACGGGCGAGAGGGACCGACCCGTGAGCGCCATCGCCGACGTCACCGCCCGCGAGATCCTCGACTCCCGGGGCAACCCGACCGTCGAGGTCGAGGTCGAGCTGCTGTCGGGCGCCCGGGGCCGGGCCGCGGTCCCGAGCGGGGCGAGCACCGGGGCCCACGAGGCCGCCGAGCTCCGGGACGGGGACGAGCGCTACCTGGGGAAGGGCGTGCGTCGTGCGGTCGAGCACGTCGAGCAGGAGATCGGCGACGCCCTCCTCGGGCTCGACGCCCTCGACCAGCGGGTGATCGACACCACGCTCATCGATCTCGACGGCTCGGACACCAAGAGCCGGCTCGGCGCGAACGCGATCCTCGGGGTGTCCCTCGCCGTGGCGAAGGCCGCAGCGCAGGAGTGCGACCTCCCGCTGTTCCGGTACGTCGGCGGCACCAACGCCCGGGTCCTGCCCGTCCCGATGATGAACGTGCTCAACGGCGGGGCGCACGCCGACTCCAACGTCGACCTGCAGGAGTTCATGCTCATGCCGGTCGGCGCCGCGTCCTTCTGCGAGGGCCTGCGCTGGGGCACCGAGACCTACCACGCGCTCAAGAAGCTGCTGCAGGAGCGGGGGCTCGCCACCGCGCTCGGCGACGAGGGCGGCTTCGCCCCGAACCTCCCCTCGAACGAGGACGCCGTGAAGCTGCTCGTCGAGGCGATCGAGCGCGCCGGGTACACCCCCGGGGACGAGATCGCCCTCGCGCTCGACGCCGCGTCGAGCGAGTTCCACGAGGGTGGGCGCTACGTGCTCGCCGGCGAGGGCACGGAGTTCTCGTCCGCCGAGTTCGCCGGGTACCTCGGCGACCTCTGCGACCGGTACCCGATCGTCTCGATCGAGGACGGCATGGCCGAGGACGACTGGGAGGGTTGGGCCGCGCTCACCGGCACGGTGGGGGACCGGGTCCAACTCGTCGGCGACGACCTCTTCGTCACCAACGTCGCGCGCCTCGCCCGGGGCATCGACCTTGGCGTCGCGAACTCGATCCTCATCAAGGTGAACCAGATCGGCACGCTCACCGAGACGCTCGACGCGATCGAGATGGCGACCCGGGCGTCGTACACGTCGGTGATGTCCCACCGCAGCGGTGAGACCGAGGACACCACGATCGCCGACCTCGCGGTCGCGACGAACTGCGGGCAGATCAAGACCGGCGCCCCGGCCCGTTCCGACCGCGTGGCGAAGTACAACCAACTCCTGCGCATCGAGGACGCGCTCGAGGACGCGGCGTCCTACCGCGGCGTCGCCGCGCTCGCCCGTGGACTCGGCGGACGGGGCGCATGAGCGGCTCCCCGCGCACGAGTGGCCGTCCGGCGTCCGGGCGGCGGCCCGCACCGCGGACCGGTCGTCCGCCGCGTCCGGCCTCGGAGCGCGTCCAGCCCGCCCCTCGCTGGGTCCGGTACACGATCTTCGGGGTCGCCGGGGCGGTCGTCCTCGCCGTCGTCGCCTACTTCTTCCCGGTGCGCACCTACCTCGAGCAGCGGCACCGCGTGGCCGTGGCCGAGCAGCGGCTCCGGATCCTCGACCAGCAGACCCGGGACGTGCGCGAGCAGCGGCGGGCGATCGAGGACCCGAACGAAGTCGTGCGCATCGCGCGCGACCGGTTCGGCATGGTGAAGCCGGGCGAGCGGCCCTGGGCGGTGGTGCCCGGCGCGACGGGCACGACATCGACCACTGCGCCCGCCGCGGGTCGCTGAACGTCGCCGCGCGGCCGATCGCCGCCGACACCCGTTCCGTACACTCCACCGCGTGAGTCCCCGCCCCGCCACCGTGCGTGTCCCGGAGCCCGTCCCGGCGACGGCGGCCGACGTGGAGGCGGTCGTGGCACGGCTCGGGCGCGCCCCACAGGCCGACTTCGAGGTGGTCGTGCGCACGACCGACGGCGCGCCGGCGGTGCTCCGGAACGCGCCCCTCCTGCGCGACGGAACGCCGATGCCCACCCGGTACTGGCTCGTCGACCCCGACCTCAACCGCCTCGTCGGCGCGGTCGAGGCCGAGGGGGGAGTGCGCGCGGCCGACGCCGCGATCGCCCCGGAGGTCATCGCCGCGGTGCACGACGCGTACGCGGCCGAGCGGGACGCCGCGCTCCCGATCGGCCACACCGGGCCCCGCCCCTCCGGCGGGGTGGGTGGTACTCGGCGCGGCGTGAAGTGCCTGCACGCCCACTACGCGAACCTGCTGGCCGGCGCCGACGACCCGGTGGGCGTCTGGACCCGCGACGCGATCGACGCCCTCGACCCCCTCGAGCCCGTTCCGACCACGGAGGTCCCATGATCCGGTGCGCCGCGGTCGATCTCGGTACGAACTCCACCCGTCTGCTCGTCGCCGACGTCGAGGTGCCACCGGGCGGCGGTGCGGCCGACGCCCGCGTGGTGACGCTCGAACGCCTCATGCGCATCACCCGCCTCGGCGAGGGGGTCGACGCGAACCGACGGCTCGCGCCGGCGGCGATCGGACGGGTGACGACCGTGCTGCGCGAGTACCGCGAGGTCATCGAACGGCTGGGCGCGACCCACGTGCGTGCGACCGCGACGAGCGCGGCCCGGGACGCCGCGAACCGCGACGAGTTCGTCGACGCCGTCCGGGAGGCGCTCGGTGTGGCGCCGGACATCATCCCCGGGGAGGAGGAGGCGGCCCTCTCGTTCCTCGGGGCGACGGCCGGCCTCGACGCGCCGGCGCCGTTCCTCGTCGTCGACATCGGCGGGGGGTCCACCGAGTTCGTCGTCGGGACGACGGAGCCCGAGGGACTCGTCTCGATCGACGTCGGCTGCGTGCGCAACACCGAGACCTACCTGCACTCGGATCCGCCGACCCCCGACGAACTCTCCGACGCCGTCGTGGCGATGCGGGATCACCTCATCGACGTCGCCCGCGTCGTGCCCGGGGTCCGGGACGCCGCCACGCTCGTCGGCCTCGCGGGCACGGTCGCCGCGGTGGCGGCGGTCGAGCAGGGCCTGCCCGAGTACGACCGCGATCGCATCCACGGGTACCGCATCAGGAAGCGTGCGGCCGAGCAGGTGTTCCGCGAGCTGGCCACCGAACCGCTCGCCGACCGGCGACTCGAGCCCGGGCTCGAACCGGAGCGGGCCGAGGTGATCGTCGGCGGCTGCATCGTCCTCGTGTCGGTGCTGCGGACCTTCGGGTACGACGAGGTGCTCGTGTCCGAGTCGGACATCCTCGACGGGATCGTGCGGAACCTCGCTGCGGGCTGACCCGTGCCGCGCCCGGCACCCCGCCTGATCGGACGGTCGCGGGCGTCGCGCCCGAGGGCGGTCGCTACGATCCGACGCCATGAGCATCCCCGACCGTCTCCTGCTGGGCCCCGGTCCGTCGAACGCGTACCCGGAGGTCCTCGCGGCGCTCGGCCGACCGCTCGTCGGGCACCTCGACCCCGAGTTCCTGCGGATCCTCGACGAGACGAGCGATCGACTCCGGCAGGTCTTCCGCACGACCAACACCCTCACCCTGCCGATCTCGGGCACGGGCTCGGCGGGCATGGAGGCCTGCTTCGTCAACCTCGTCGAACCGGGCGACACCGTCGTCGTCGGGGTGAACGGGGTGTTCGGCGAGCGGATGTGCGAGGTCGCCCGGCGGTGTGGGGCGGAGGTGGTCCGGGTCGAGGCGCCCTGGGGTGAGCCGATCGATCCGCAGGCCCTGCTCGACACCCACGCGACCGTGCCGCACGCCCGGCTCGTGGCCGTGGTGCACGCCGAGACCTCGACCGGGGTCCGGTCCGACATCGCGCCGCTGCGCGCGCTCCAGGACACCGACACCCTGCTCCTCGTCGACACGGTGACGGGGCTCGCCGGCATCCCGGTGGAGATCGACGCCTGGGGCGTCGACGCCTGCTACTCGGGGACCCAGAAGTGCCTCGGCGTCCCGCCGGGACTGTCGCCGGTCACCTTCTCGGACCGCGCGGTGGCGCGGATCCGTACCCGTGCCACCCCGTCGCAGTCCTGGTACCTCGATCTCGGGCTCATCGGCGACTACGTCGGCGCGGCCCGCAAGTACCACCACACGGCACCGATCTCGATGGTCGTGGCGCTGCACGCCGGGCTCGGGGTGCTGCTCGACGAGGGTCTCGAGGCGTCGTGGGCCCGCCACGCCGCGGTCGGCGGTCGCCTGCAGGACGAACTCGGGACGCTCGGCTTCACGCTCCTCGCCCGCGACGGGTTCCGCCTGCCGCAACTCACGACCGCACGGCTCCCGGGGGGTGCTGACGAGGCGACGCTGCGACGCACGATGCTCGACCGCTGGGGGATCGAGGTCGGGGGCGGGCTGGGCGCGTTCGCCGGGACCGCGTGGCGGTTCGGGCTCATGGGCCACGGCGCCCGTGAGCGCTCGGTCACCGCGGTGCTCGGTGCGATCCGGGAACTCCAGGCCTCGGGCGAGATGCCGCGGGCCTGAGCGTCGTCCGCACCGGCGGTCGACTCAGCCCTCGGCGGTCGGGGTCGGCTCGGCCGGAGGCTCGGGCAGCCGCAGGAAGTGATCCCGGTAGTGCCGCAACTCGGCGATCGACTCGCGGATGTCGTCGAGCGCCCGGTGGGTCTCGGCCTTGCCCGGCCGGGCCCGGAACACCGCAGGATGCCAGCGACGCGCGAGTTCCTTGAGCGAGGACACGTCGATCGAGCGGTAGTGGAGGTACTCCTCGAGGGCGTTCATCTGCACGTCGAGGAAGCGTCGGTCGGCGCCGATCGTGTTGCCGCACAGGGGTGCCGTCCGCGGCGTGGGGACGTGGCCCCGCACGTAGTTGAGCGCCCGCCCCATCGCGTCGGGGATCGTGACGCTCGATGCACGGATCTCGTCGAGCAGGCCGGACTTCGTGTGCATGTTCGTCACGAAGTCGTCCATCTCGGCGAGTTCCGCGTCGGTCGCTCCGATCACGATGTCGATGCCGTCGTCGAGCGGCTCGAGGTCGGAGTCGGTCACGATGACCGCGATCTCGACGATCACGTTGCGCCGGGTGTCGAGGCCCGTCATCTCGAGGTCGAGCCAGACGAGGCGGTTCGGATCCGGGGCGGGCGAGGGAGCGACCATGGCCGGCGAGCCTACGACAGCCCGGTGCGTGCGGCCGCCGGCCCCTCCGTGCGCGCAACGTCCGGGCGCCGGGACGCCCGGGCGCGATCGCGCGACGCGCCACTATCCTCCGCGGACGTGATGGGGGTAGCGACGTGATCGGTCGGCGACGGACCGACCTGGACGGTCCCCGCGTCGCGCTGCGCCCGTTGCGTGACACGGACTTCGAGGCCTGGCGCGACGTCCGGAGCGCCAACCGGGAGTGGCTCGAGCCGTGGGAGCCGCTGCCGGAGTTCGGCACGCCCGACGCGCTCGCCGATCGCGGCGGGTTCCGGGCTCGGTGCCAGGCCTGGGACCGGCAGCGTCAGTTCGACGCGGCGTACGGCTACGGCATCTTCCTCGGCGCCGCGCTCATCGGCGAGGTGAGCCTCGGGAGTGTCCAGCGAGGACCGTTCCAGTCGGCCTACGTCGGGTACTGGATGGACGAGGCGCACGCAGGTCGGGGGTTCACCCCGGAGGCGGTGGTGCTCACCCTGCGCTACGGGTTCGAGCACCTCGCGCTGCACCGGATCGAGGCGGCCATCGTTCCCCGCAACACGGCGAGTCGGCGGGTGGCCGAGAAGCTCGGGATGCGCGACGAGGGCAACGCGCGCGGACTGCTCCAGATCCGGGGCGTGTTCGAGGATCACGTCCGCTACGCGATGCTCTCCGAGGAGTGGACCGATCGGAAGTCCGACCTCGAGGCGGAGTTCCTGACCTGACCACGTGGACGGGCTCAGCCCACCGGGGAGAGCTCGAAGCTCCCGGTGAGTGCGTCGAACTCGGCCCGCGTGGGCTCGGTGCCCGAGACCTGGGTCGTGTAGATGCGGCTCACGGTGAGCAGCATCGAGCTCCGGAAGACGGTCCGACCGACCCGGTAGGTGAAGTTCTTCGACGCCGCCGGCCCGAGGACACCGGGTTCCTGCTGGTTCACGAAGGTGCCCTTCGACGCGAGCACGAGCGTCGCCGCCGCGGTGTTGAGCGCCGCGACCGGGTCGTTCGCGGCGTCGGTGGGCGCGTCGGACGCGGTGACCGAGAACCGCAGCTCCGCACGTGGGGTGCTCGACACGATGGCGACGGTCCCGAGCGGAGATCGCTCCTCGACGCGGCTCGGGGTGGTGGGGAACCGGGCGCGGAAGCCGTCGCCCTCGTAGGTCGATCCCTCGCCGTCGAGGTAGCGCGACACCGCGTCGCCGCCGAGGCGATCGAGGACCCACACCCAGGCGAGGACGGCGACGGCGAGCACGGCGACCGTGGCGACGATCCGTACCGCGATCGTGGTGGCCCGGCTGCGGCCCGGGGTGAGGACCGCCTCGAGGATCTCGTCGTCCGGGGCCCCGGGTGCGGTCGGGCCGCCGGTGGTGGTCACGGGCGGGGACCCTAGCGACGCCGCGGGTCGCGGTGCGACCGCGCGGGTCAGCGGCCGGTGCGCTCTGCGAACCAGGGCTGGCCGAACGACCACACCTGGTCGCGGAGTTCGTTCTCGAGTGCGGTGTCGTGCTCGGCGGTGGCGTGGGCCCGACGCAGGGTCGCCTTCGTGCGGATCGCGAGCTCCCGGGGTGCATCGGCCGCCCGGCCCGCGTGCTCCACGGCGCGGTCGAGCAGTTCGGCGTCCGGCACGCACTCCCAGGCGAGGCCGATCCGCGCGGCGGCGGCGCCGTCGAGCCGGGCGCCGAAGAGGTCGATCGCCGCGGCGGCCTGGGGGCCCACCGCCCGGTCGAGCAGCCAGGTGTGCCCGCCGCCGGGGTGGATGCCGATCTGCAGGAACCGGGCGTCGAACCGGGCCGACTCGCCGGCGATGCGCAGGTCGGCGGCGAGGGCGAGGTTGAACCCAGCACCGACCGCGGGCCCGTTCACCGCCGCGACGGTGGGGAGCGGCGAGCGCAGCACGCGCAGGAACCCCTCGTACACCCCGACGACCGAACCGGGCTCGCGCTCGCCGTTGCCCATGGCGGCGAGATCGCTGAGGTCCGCGCCCGCGCAGAAGGCTCGACCGGCGCCGGTGATCACGAGCGCACCGATGCCGTCGTCGGACTCGGCCGCGTCGATCGCCGAGACGATGCCGGCGACGAGTTCGTCGGAGAGGACGTTGCGGCGTTCGGCGTCGTCGATCGTGATGACCTCGACGCGGCCGCGGCGTTCGACGTGGACGGGCATGCTCAGGATCCTTCGCGGTGGACGGCGGGGGAGTGGCGGAAGAAGGTCTCCACGTCGCGCTGGTACCGGTACGACGGGTTCTTGTCGCCGATGACCCCCTCGAGCCGGAGGCTGCGCGCGAACGCGTTCACCGTGGCGGCGGTCGTGTACTGGTACTCGAACCCGACCCGGCGGAACGCCCGCGTGTCGACGACCCGGCCGTACCGGAGGAGGTCGAGCACCTCGGGCGGCAGGTCGACGATCCGTGCGATGCGCAGCGGCTCCGCGGCCCAACTCGTGAGGACGGGGGGCAGCGGGACCCGGCGCTTCCCGACGACCCGGCACACCTCGGACCACGGCATGGTGCCGCGCCCCGCCACGTTGAACACGCCGGGCAGGTCGTTCTGGGTGGCGAAGACGAGCGCCCGGGTGATGTCGTCCTCGTGGACGAACTGCAGGCGGGGGTCGAAGCCCATGATCTCGGGCACGATCGGGAGCCGGAGCGCCTTCGAGAACGGGGACGAGATGTCGTCGCCCAGCACGTTGCAGAATCGGAGCTTGGTGACGATGACGTGGGGGTTGTCGACCGCGAAGTCGCGAACGAAGGCCGAGGTCTCGCGCAGGGAGCGCTCCACCTCCGTGCGCGGTGGGGTGGTGCGCTCCATGTCCTCGCGGAAGAAGTACGGGTCGCGCTTGCCCGCGCCGTACATGAGCGTGGACGACTTCACGATGAGCTTGCGCACGGTGCTGCCCGCGGCGCCGGCCGCGGCGAGGAGGTTCATCGTGCCGATGACGTTGACCTCGTGCATGCGCCGGCCGCCGTGCTCGGTGGAGTCGACGAGCAGGTGGGTGTGGAGGATCGTGTCGACCTTCGTGGCCTTCACGATGCGCTGGAGGATCGAGTAGTCGGAGTCGGCCCGGACGAACTCCGTCCGCTCGAGCGGCAGGCGGGGCTCGTCGGTGTCGAGGCCGACGATCACCTCGACGTCGTCGAGTTGCTCGAGCGCCTGGGCGAGTCGGCTGCCCCAGAAGGTGCCGAGTCCGGTGACGAGGACCCGCATCGCTACCACCACGTGCTGCGACGGGTGCGCAGCATGTCGTAGAGGGCGTCTTGGATGGTGCCCCGGATGCTCTCGGCGGCGTCCATCACCCGGGCCCGGGAGTAGCGCTCCTGATCGGGATCCACGTCGAAGTGCATCGGTGGCAGGACCCGGATCCGGAACTTCGCGGGCAGGTACGTGACGAGCCCGAGCGGGCCGAACATGAGCATGTTCGCGGTCACGGGGAAGTACGGCAGGCCGGTGAGGCTCGCGAGGCGGCGGCTCTTGAACAGGATGGGCATCGACTCCTCGGCCCCGACGACCGCGATCGGGATGATCGGCACGCCGGCGCGCATCGCGATCTCGACGAACCCGCCACGGCCGAACCGGGCGAGGCGGTAGCGGTCCTTGTAGAGCTTCCCGGTGCCCTTGGTGCCCTCGGGGAACACGAGCACGAGTTGCTGATCCTCCTTGAGGAGGCGGTACGCGTTGTCGGGGTGCGCGGTGACGCCGCCGGCGCGCGACCACATCGTGCCGACGCCGGGGAGGTCGCGGAACAGGTACTCGGCGAGTCCGTACACCGGGCGGCCGAGTTCGGTCTCGATGCCGTGCATGATCGCGGGGGCGTCCGAGGGGATCGCCGCCGCGTGGTTCGACACGAGCAGCGCGCCGCCGTCGGCCGGGATGTTCTCGAGGCCCTCCCACTCGACCCGGAACCAGTAGCGGTACAGCGGGTCGTAGAGGCGGCGGGCGAGCGAGCGCATGCGCTCGGAGCGGCCCCACGGGTCGACGTCCCCGAAGCGGATCTCGCGGTCGGGGGGCTCGGGGTCGGGGAGCTCGCGCGACACCCGCGGCGGCACCCGGACGAGCGCCCGGGTCGGCGTGGCGGCGTCGGCCGGTCCCAGGTCGACGACCTCGGCCTCCTCGACCTCGAGGACCCCGGGACGGCGTTCCGCCTCGGGGGCGCGGGGGTCGTCGGCGGTCGGGGTCACAGGGGTAGGAAACCGCGCATCGGCGCCCGCCGCAACTCCGCCACCCCGTTCGCGCCCACCGCGGGCGGAACGGACGTCATGTGCGGTGACGGACGGCGCCCGGGACCAGCCACGCGGTCCCGTGGAACCGGACGCCGAGGCCGATGAGCCGGGCCACCATGAGGGCGACCACCGCCCCCCAGAGCACGAGGAGTCCCCCGTCCACGAGCAGGACGGCGAGCGCCAGCGGCAGGAAGACCCCGATGCCGGCCACCGCCATCGCTACGGCGAGGTAACGGGAGTCGGACGCGCCGATGAGGACGCCGTCGAGCACGAACACCGCGGCGTTGACGGGTTGCATCAGCGCGACGATCACGAGCACCTGCGTCGCGAGGGCGCGCACGGCCGGGTCGTCGGTGAACAACGGGACGACGATCGGCCGCAACAGGAGCACCACGACACCGAAGCCGAGACCGGCGAGCACGCCCCACTCGAGCATGCGGTGCGCGGCGCTGCGTGCGCCGTCGGGATCGTCGGCGCCGAGGAGCCGGCCCACCATCGCCTGGCCGGCGATCGCGATGGCCTCGCCCAGCTGCGCGGAGAAGATCCACACCGGGAACGCGATCTGGTGTGCGGCGAGCGCGGTGTCGGAGATGCGAGCCGCGACCGCCGTCGCGGTGAGGAGCGCGATGAGCAGGATCGCCGTGCGCACGATGAGGTGCCCGCCCACCGCTGCCGTCGCCCGCATCCCGGCCGCGCTCGGACGGAGACCGGCCCCTGCGGCCCGCGCGGTGCGCACGACGATGGCGACGTAGACGACCATCGCCACGGTCTGCGCGACCACCGTGCCCCACGCGCTCCCGGCGATGCCGGTGTCGAGACCGAACACGAGGACGATCTCGATGACGAGGTTGAGCGCGTTCGCGCCGAGTGCGATCCAGAGGGTCGGTCGCGTGTTCTGCAGCCCGCGCAGGTACCCGGCGCCCGCCAGTGCGAGCAGCACGCACGGTGCGCCGAGCAGGCTGATGCGCAGGTAGGTGCGGGCGAACGGTGCGACCTCGGCCGATGCACCCATCACCCGCACGATCCACGGGGTGAGCGCGATGCCGACCGCGGCGAGGACGACCCCGAGCACGGCGGCGAGCCACATGCCGTCGATGCCCCGGGCGGCCGCCGCCCGACGGTCCTCGGCCCCGACGAGGCGGGCCACCGCGCCGGTCGTCGAGTACGCGAGGAAGTTGAAGATCGCGAACGTCGCGGTCAGGACGATCCCCGCGACCGCGAGGCCCCCGAGTGCGGCCACGCCGAGGGTGCCGACGATCGCGGTGTCGACGAGCACGTAGAGCGGTTCCGTGGCCAGCGCGCCGAGGGCCGGTCCGGCGAGCCGCACGATCTCCCGGTCGTGGCGCCGCCGGTGGAGCGCGCGTCCGGGATCGAGCGGATGGGCGGCGGCGTCCATGGGTGGCGCCGACGCTACCGGCGGGCCGATCGCGCGCCCGCAGTGTTGCGGATGGTGCCGGTGTGGTGGCGGGGCGGGCGCGCGCACGACCGTGTCCGACCCCCCTGCGAACCTCACGGGCGTGGACGGAGTACCTGCACTCACCTTCGCTTCGGCGGCCCGCTCGCTCGGCACCGCGGCCCGTGCCGCGGGACTCGAGGTCCCGGCGTTCCGATCGCCGCCCCGCCTGCCGGGGACCGATCGGTCGATCCGGCGCTTCCCCGGCGGCGCGGTCGTGGCGGTCCGAGTGCGTGGTCGCTCCCTCGCCCCCGTCCTCGAGGACATGGTCGAGGGGGTCCTCGTCGCGAACCGGGTGCGCGGCGAGGCCCGGCCACGACTCCGACTGGCGCTGCTGGCCGCGGCCCTCGGCGATGCGCTGCCGGCGCCGGTGCCGACCCCGACCCTGACGCCGACGCCGGGCCCGGATCCCGCGCCTACCCTGAACCCGCCCACCCGGGTGGCGGAACGGCATACGCAGGCGGCTTAAACCCGCTGGCCCTTCGGGGCATGAGGGTTCGACTCCCTCCCCGGGTACGAGCGGGTGGGTGCGGGCGCGGTGGGTCGGTCGGTCAGACCGTGTCGGTCGTGATCCGGCGCATCCGCTGCTGGATCGCGAGGACGCTCCCGCGCAGCAGGAGCGCGGAGATCGCCAGGAGCACACACGCCGCGATCGTCAGCGAGTCCGCCGAGTAGAGGTCCTGGGCGGTCCGCACCGTGTCGATGTCGGGGACCGACGCGCCGCCCGAGAAGGCGATGCCCCCGGCGAGGGAGCAGGCCCACCACAACCCGAGCGCGACCGATCGGCGTCGGGGTGCTCCGCGCACCGGCGGGACGGCCTCCGCCCCGCGCCACAGCGACTGGGCGAGCGTCGCCGGCGCGAACCAGTTCACGATCGGGACGAACCAGCCGCCGATCGTCCAGCCCGGGCCGAGGTTGTTGTCCCAGCGTCCGAGATCGACGGCGTTGCGCGCGCTGCGGTACATCCAGATCACGAGGACCACGAGGATGGCCACGGCCAGCAGCGCGGCGATGGTGAGCGTCGCCGCGAGGTAGTTGTCGGCGTCCTGGAGTCGGCGGATGATCGGAGCCGGATCCTTCGACTCGTCCCAGGACTGCGCGGTGCGGACCTGCGCGATGCGGAACACCGCCGCCCCGATCCGGGCGACGAGTGCGCCGCCGGCGATGCCGAGCAGCCAGCCGAGCGCGGTCGCCAGGCCGCCGGTGCGACGCAGCGACCCACTGGGCACCGCAGCGGTCGCCGGCGCGCCGACGCCGGGCGGGGCGACGGACGGTGCGGTGCTCGCGGGGCCGGGGGGGACGGCGGTGTAGGGGGGATCCCACGTCGTCACACCGTTCGTGGCGACGTGACCGGTCCAGGCCGTGCCGTCCCAGTACCGGAACTGGTGACGGCGGGCGGGGTCGGCGTACCACGCGGCGACCGGGGGCGCGCTCGGGGTGGGCACCGAACGGGCGTCGCGGCTCGCGTCGTCGAAATCCTCGCCCGGGGTGTCCACGCGTCGGAGCGTACCGGGCGCACCCCGGTCGGGGCTCGGAGCGGGTCGGCCTAGGCTCGGACCCCATGGAGATCACCAGCGCCATGCTCTGCGACTTCGCCCAGGTCCGTGAGGGTCTGCTCTTCGTCTCGTCGGGTGGCGTCACCCGCTGCCACCGCGATGAGTTCCCGGCCCCGCTCGGGGTGTTCGCCGCGTTCGTCATCGAACTCGATCGGTTCGAGGCCCAGCAGCAGCACAGCCTGCGGGTCCACGTCGTCGACGAGGACGGCAACGAGCTCGTCGACGTCAACGGCACGTTCGAGTTCGGCTCGCCGGACCTGCTCCTCATCGACGAGAAGCCGTCGATCCCGATCACGCTCGACCTGCGCAACGTGGCGGTCGAGCGCTACGGCCCGGTGCAGGCGAGCATCTTCATCGACGGCGACTACCGGCGCAGCCTCACCCTCCACGTGATGCAGCCGCCGGACGCCTAGGTCCGTCGGCCGCCGCGTCGCTCACGCGCTGCGGAGATCCAGTCCGAGCACCGCGCCGAGTTCGGTGAGCGCCGCTCGGGGCTCCGTGACCTTGATCGTGGTCATGCCCATGGCCCGTGCGGGCTTGAGGTTGATGCCGAGGTCGTCGAGGAACACGACCTCGTGCGGGGCCACACCGAGGCGATCGCAGGTGAGTTCGTAGATCCGCGGGTCGGGCTTGCGCAGTCCCTCGACCGCCGACTCCACGATGACGTCGAAGAGGCCGACGTGGCCGAGGGAGTGCGGCTTCCCGTCGGTCGGTTCGCCCTCGGGGGCCCAGTTGTTGGTGAGCGCGCCGATCGCGAAGCCCGCGTCGCGGATAGCGCCGATCGCCGTCACCATCTCGGGTCGCGGCCCGAGCCCGCGGCTCACGACCGTCATGAGCCGACGCGCGTCGATCTCGCCGCCGGCCTCGCGCGCCTCGGCCTCGAGCTGCCCGCAGAACTCGTCGAACGTGACCTCCGAGCGCTCGAGCCGCTCCCACGCCCCGGCCTCGGCGCTGTGCGCGATGACGCGACGCACGAACCCCTCGGGCAGTCCGACCTCGTGCTCGTACGCGTCGAAGGCGTCGAACGGGGACGGGAACACGACCCCGCCGAGGTCGAAGAGGACCGCGCGCAGGGCCACGGGCGTTAGAGGCAGAGCTCGGCCATGACGCGCAGGGCCTCGGCCTGCTGGGCGCCGACGATCATCGTGCCCACCCCGGACTCCTTCCACGCGTCGATCCGGTCGCGGATGCGCTCCTTCGGGCCGATGAGGGCGACCTCGTCGACGAGCTCGTCCGGCACGGCCGCGATGGCCTCCTGCTTCTTGCCGTCCAGGTAGAGGTCCTGGATCTCGGCGGCCGCCGCCTCGTAGCCGTACCGGCAGGCGAGGGCGTTGTAGAAGTTCTTGCCGCGGGCCCCCATGCCGCCCACGTAGAGGGCGAGCATCGGCTTCACGAAGCTGCGGAGCAACTCGATGTCATCGCCGACGATGACCGTGACGGTCGGTGCGATGTCGAAGTCGGCGAGGGACTTGCCGTTGCCGGCCTTGGCGAGCCCCGCCTCGATCGACGGGCCGAAGGCCTCCCGGTAGCGCTCGGGCGAGAAGAAGATCGGCAGCCAGCCGTCGGCGATCTCCGCGGTGAGTTCGACGTTCTTCTCGCCGATCGACGCGAGGTAGATCGGGATGTCGGCACGGCGGGGGTGCACGATGATCTTGAGCGGCTTGCCCAGTCCCGTCGCGTCGGGCCCCGTGTACGGGATGTCGTAGTGCGGGCCGTGGTGCTCGAGCGGGGCCTCGCGGGCGAGGATCGTGCGCACGATCTCGACGTACTCACGCGTCTTGCTCAGGGGCTTGCCGTACGCCTGCCCGTGCCAGCCCTCGACGACCTGGGGCCCGGAGAGGCCGAGGCCGAGGAGGAAGCGGCCGCCGCTCATGAGGTCGAGGGTCGCTGCGGTCATCGCCGTCATCGCGGGCGTTCGGGCCGGCATCTGCATGATCGCGGGCCCGAACGACATGCGCTCGGTCTGGGCGAGCATCCAGGTGAGCGGGGTGACGGCGTCGGTCCCGTAAGCCTCGGCGGTCCAGCCCGACGAGTAGCCGAGGGCGTCGGCCTCCTTGGCCATGGAGAGCGCGCCGACGAGGTTCGCACCCCAGTCCTGGTAGCCGAAGTTCACACCGAGCCGCATCGAAGGCCCTCCTCATCCGCCGCCGGCCGGGTGCCGGGCGCGGGCGATGTTGGCACGGGGGCCCCTCGGGGGGCGAACGCGTCCGGGTCGGGTCCGGATGCGGCCCGTAGGCTCGGCGCATGACCGATCTCCACGTCGAGGTCGTCGCCCCGGCGACGGCGCAGCGACTCCTCCTGCTCGTGCACGGGTTCGGCGCGGACGAGCGCGACCTCGCCGGGCTGCTCCCGTACCTCGACCCCGACGGCGAGTACATCGTGGTCCTGCCCCGCGGCCCGATCGCCGTGCCCGGCACGCCCGGGTACGCCTGGTACACGTGGGGACCGGATGGGGCGCCCGACCTCGAGCGGTTCGCCGGGTCGCTCGCCGCCCTCGATGAGGTGCTCGAGGCAGCGTGCGCCGAGCGGGGGATCGACCGATCGACCGCGATCGTCGGGGGGTTCTCCCAGGGTGCGGGCCTCGCGCTCGCCCTCGGGCTGCTCGCCGGCCGCCCGACCCCCCGCGGGGTGCTCGCGCTCAGCCCGGCCCTGCCCGGTCCGCCGCTCCCGGTCGAGGTCGACGACGAGGCCATCACCCGGGTGCCGGTGCTCGTGGAGCACGGCAGTGACGACCCGATCGTCGCGGTCGATCGCGCCCGCGCCCTGGCCCGTGACCTCGAGGCGCGGGGTGTGCCGACGACCTACGTCGAGTTCCCGATGGGACACGGGGTCGCGATGGAGGGCCTCGGGGTGGCCCGCGCCTGGTTGACCGCGGTGGAGGCGGGGGAGGCCCCCGCGGCGCCGGTGCCGGCGGATCCGCCCGAGGGCCCGGTCGCTCGGGTGACGACGGCGACCTTCGCCGACGAGGTGCTGCGGAGCCCGATCCCCGTGATCGTCGACTTCTGGGCGCCGTGGTGCCAGCCGTGCCGGCAGGTCTCACCGATCGTCGAGCAGATCGCAGTCATGCGCGAGGGCGCGTACAAGGTCGTGAAGGTCAACATCGACGAGGAACCGGGGCTGGCCCAGGAGTTCGGCATCCAGTCGATCCCGCTCATCGCGCTGTTCCGCAACGGTCGGCTCGAGCGCATGTCCCAGGGCGCCAAGCCCCGACCCCAGATCGAGGGTGACCTCGGGATGCTCGTCATCCCCTGACGGCGACCGTGCCAGTACGCGACGAGGGCCCGACCGGACGGTCGGGCCCTCGTCGCGAGTGGTCGGTGTCGATCAGCCCGGTCGGCCGACGCCCATCGGCGGGCGGAGCGGGGAGATCTTCACCACGTCACCGGTCTGGGGCGCGGTGATCACCATGCCGCCGCCGATGTAGAGGGACACGTGGTTCGACCCGTTCGGACCGTAGAAGACGAGGTCCCCCGGCTGGATCGCGCTCAGCGGCACGTGCGGCAGCATCCGGTACTGCGCACCCGAGAAGTGGGGCAGGCTCACCCCGGCCGCACCCCAGGCCGCCATCGTGAGGCCGGAGCAGTCGTAGGTGTTCGGGCCCGAGGTCGCGTACCGGTACGGCTTGCCGAGCTGGGCCCGGGCGAACGCGATGGCGGTCGCAGCCCGCGGCGAGGGGGCCGGGATGTTCGGGAAGAGCTCGGGGTTGCCGGTGCGGCCCCGCGGCGCCTGGGCGCCGACCCGGCCGGTGGCGGGGGCGACGCTGCGCAGCGCCGCCGCACGGGCCGCCGCCTCACGGCGGGCCTGCTCCTGGGCGACGAGGGTGGCGATCTCGCCCTTCACCCGGCCGAGCAGCCGCTGCTGCTCGGCGTTGGCCGCAGCGACCTGGGCCTTGGCCGCGTCGACCCGGTCGCGTTCGGCGGCCGCGGCAGCCTTCTGGCGCTCGAGGGCCGCCTCCTGGACCGCGAGGGCCTCGCGCGAACGCTGGAGCATCTCGAGGAGGGCGTCGTCGTGGGTCGCGGCGGCCGAGGCGTACTTCGACCGGATACCGATCTCGTTGACCTTCTTGACGTTGGTCGCCTGGAGCGGCGAGCCGGTCGTCGCGCCCTTGTAGATCGTGGCCGCTCGGTTCGAGAGCAGGGCCTGGATCCGGGCGGTCTCGGCCTGGGCGATCGCCGTGCGGTGCTGGGCCTCGGCGATCCCGGCCCGGGCCTGGGTGACCCGCATCCGAGCGCCGTTGAGCTGCTCGGCGAGGGCACTGATGCGGGCGCCGTTCGCGGAGATCGACGCCTCGAGGGCGGCCGCCTGGCGGCGCTTCGAGTCGACGGGGGCCGCGTGGGCCACGGTGGCGAGGCCGAGCGAGGTGCTCATGGCGATCGCGGTGAGGGGAAGGATCTTCTTCCGGAGGTTCATGTGGGGGCCGTCCTCTGGTCTCGGGCGTTGGCTCGGGGCCTCGGTTGGTCCTTGCTGAACACGGATTGCACAGCGGTAGGACGAGCGCGCGACAGCACGAACTCGATTGCTGTCGGCCCCCAGACCCTACGCGGACAGGTCCTCCGGATGCGAGGCCGGGGCCCAATCTCGCCCTGACCTGCACCTCTGCCCGCGCGTGATTCGCGCGATACACGTGATTTCGCGGCCGGAATCCGGTGTGTCGTCGGGGTGCCGGACGCTGCGTCCGGGACCGGCCCGCGACGCGGGCTCCGGGGGCTCGATCGTGCTCCGGCCGCCCCGATCGGGACCCGGGACGAGGCTCAGACGAGCTCGGGGGCCGACCAGGCCATCGCCGACGCGAGGGAGTCGGCGACCCGCTGCCACTCGGCCGCGTGCCACCCCTCCGCGGCGCCGCCGACCGAGGTGTCCTGCCGGACGTGGACGAGGGCCGGCAGCGTCGTGAGCCCGAGCGCGTCGACGAGGGCGCGGTCGGCATCGACGAAGGTCAGGTTGCGGTCGGCGTGGTCGCCGAGGATCCGGCGGGCGATCGTCGGCGTCGACGGGACCACGAGCGCCGTGTGGCAGTCGGCGTCGCCGAAGACCTTGAAGATCCGGTCGGCGATCGGGAGGTACTCGCGGGCGTCCATCTGGTCCGGCAGCACGATGAGGCAGAGGTGGAAGGTGGTCGTCCAGTCGTCGATGGACCGGACGTCGCCGCCGATGGTCGTGAGCGGGGTCTGCGGATCGGGGTTCGTGGCCACGGCCCGGGACGATACCGCGCGAGCGTCGGTAGGCTCGGGCTCGTGCCGACCACGGGCGTCGTGGTGCCGGACCGATCCGAGGAGCCCACGGTGAGCCGACGCGACATGATCCGGATGACCGAGGAGGAGGTCGCCGCCTACCTCGCGGAGCAGCGGGACCTCCAGGTGGCCTCGATCAACGCCGACGGCAGTCCGCACCTCGTCACGATGTGGTTCACCGTGCTCGACGGCGACATCTGCTTCTGGACCTACGGCCGGAGCCAGAAGATCGTCAACCTCCAGCGGGACCCCCGGGTGACGGTGCTCTGCGCCGACGGCGACGACTACGGCGAGCTCCGCGGGGTCACGATCTCGGGCCGGGCCACGATCCTCGAGGACCGCGGACCGGTGAACGAGATCGGCGAGGCCGTGTTCGAGAAGTACTGGGGCCCGATCAACGACGACGCGACCCGTGAGGGCGTGCGGTCGATGGGCGCCAAGCGTCTCGGCGTGCGCATCACCCCGGAGAAGGTCGTGTCCTGGGACCACTCGAAGCTGGCCGGCGCCTACTGACGGTCGGGCCGGTGGGCGGGCCGGTCCGTCGCCGCGGCAGCACGGCCCGCGCCGTGCGCCGCGCCATGGACCGCGCCGAGCACCGCACGGCGACCTCGCCGCCCGACGAACCGACCTGACCCTCCGTCCGGCCTCCACCGGTCGCCGGATCCCGGGTCCGGGAGCGGGATCAGCCGAGGCCGAGGGCCCGGAGCATGGCGGGCGGGAGCGCGAGCGGATCCTCGCCCGCGGCGAGCATCGCCGCCCGCTCGACGTTGATGGCGTCCCGTTCGGCCCGCTCGAGCCAGGTGTCCCACGGCCCGGTCGGGATCGCCGCTGGGTCGCCGGCTGCGTCGACGCAGGCCTGCAGGTACGCCTGGAGCGCGCGCACCTCCTCCTCGCCACCCACCGGCCCGTGCCCGGGCACGATCGTGTCGGCGAGGTCGGCGACCGCGTCGAGCACCGCGGCCCACTGCACGACGTCGCCCTGGAACGCGAGCGGGGTGACCCCGAAGAAGCACAGGTCCCCGGCGAAGAGCACCTCGGCCTCGGGCACGAGCACCATGACGTCGCCCGCGGTGTGTCCGGCCGCCGGGAGCAGCTCGACCCGGGGCGTCAGCTGGGCCGCGTCGTCGACGATGTGGCTCACCGGTCGGGTGCCGATCGCGGCCAACTCGTCGAACCCGTCGACGAACGCGGGCATGAACGACTTGTACGCGTCGAGCGGCATCGATTGGTCGAGCAGCTCGCTGGTCACTGGCGACCCCAGGACCATGGCGTTGCGGAAGGCCGCGGTGCCGCCGACGTGGTCGATGTGCGCGTGGGTCAGCACGACCCGCCGCACCGGGTGGCCGAGCGCGTTGACGGCCGCCGCGAACGGCTGCCACTGCGCCGGCACCATGAGGGTGTCGATCACCGTGAGACCGTCGTCGTCGATGACCACGCCGGCGTTGCTCACGCCGGACTCACCGCCCGGCTGCAGCCAGACGAGCACCCCATCGGCGATCTCGGCGAGCGTGTTCGTGGGCAGGTCTCGGGCCATGGAGCGAGGGTACCGGGCGCGACCCGGCCCGGTTGGGCGCCGCCCCCGCGGCTGATTACGCTCCGCCCCCATGTCTGAACGCACGAAGAACCTGCCCCGCCGTTCCTGCCTCTCGATCCCCGGATCGAGCGAGAAGATGCTCGGGAAGGGCCCGAACCTCGGTGCCGACATGGTGTTCCTCGACCTCGAGGACTCCGTCTCGCCGCTCGAGAAGGTCGCGGCCCGCGGCAAGGTGGTGCACGCCATCACGTCGCAGGACTGGGGCGAGACGGTGCTGTGCGTGCGCGTCAACGCATGGGACACCGAGTGGACCGTGTACGACATCCTCGAGGTCGTCGGCAACGCCGGCCCGCGCCTCGAGGAGATCATGCTCCCCAAGGTGCAGTCGGCCGCCGAGGTCGTGGCGATGGACCTCCTGCTCACCCAGGTCGAGAAGGCGGCGGGACTCCCGCAGGGCCACATCGGCATCGAGGCGCAGATCGAGACGACCCGCGGCCTCATCAACGTCGAGGAGATCTGCGCCGCGTCCTCGCGGCTCGAGACGATCATCTTCGGCCCGGCGGACTTCGCCGCCTCGATGGAGATGCCGGTGCTCACCGGCGGCGTGCAGATCCCCGAGTACCCCGGGGACCACTTCCACTACGTGTTCTCGAAGATCCTCATGGCCGGTCGCGCGAACGGCCTCCAGGTCATCGACGGCCCGTTCCTCAAGATCCGCGACCACGACGCGTTCCGCGACTACACGAACCGCACGAAGGTCCTCGGGTACGACGGCAAGTGGGCGCTGCACCCGGAGCAGGTGACGATCCTCAACGAGGTGTTCACGCCGACCCAGGAGCAGTTCGACAAGGCGTTCGACATCCTCGACGCCTACAAGCAGGCGACGACCGAGGGCGAGCGCAAGGGCGCGGTCATGTTCGGCGACGAGATGATCGACGAGGCGAGCCGCAAGATGGCGATCAAGTTCGTCAGCCGCGGCGAGCGAGCCGGGATGACGCGCAGCGCCGAGTAGTCGGCCGTCCCCGCTCGGGGACGCTCAGGCCGGTTCCTGATCGACGGGCGGGTCGTCGAGGTGCGCCTCGAAGTCCTCGATGATCTCCTCGGGGGTCTCCTCGGGGCCCACGCCCGATCGCCCGGACCACGCCGCCCACAGGACCACCGCGGTGACGGTGCCCACCGTGAGCAGCAACTGGTAGTCGGAGATCCAGTCGAGCACACCGCCGAGCGGACGCTCGAAGACGTCGGCGAGCACGCGCACCAGGGTGATGCGAACGGCCACGCTCGCGAGTGCGGTCCCGAAGAACAGCGGCGCGGGCATCCGATCGGAGCCGGCGAGCATCGCGGTGATGTTGCCCGGGAACAGCGCGGTCACGGGGACGCGCGCCCGATGGAACTTGCGCTCGATCCAGAGCAGGGGGGCGAGGCCCCGCCCGGACCGTGATTCGGCCCACCGCAGCGCCCGGTCACCGAACCACCGGCCGAGCAGGTAGTAGGTGGTGAGGAAGGCCACGGCGCGCACGAGCGGGATCGTGAAGTACCAGATGGCGTCCACGCTCGGCGCGGTGAGGAACAGCCAGCGGAGCTTGGGGCTCAGCACGAGGAGGGCGAGCGGTGCCTCCTCGATGAGCGTCGGCGCGAGGGCGTTGCCGACGTAGAGCGCGATCGTGAATGCCGCCATCGGCACGGCGAGCACCGTGATGCGGGTGCGCTCGATCTTGGTGAAGGCGGTCGGCATGGTCACAGCCTTCCACGGTCGGCGGGTGGGGAGGGCGCGCCCGCCCCGGCGTCAGCTCGCCAGCGCATTCTCGGTCGGGTCGGGTCGTCTGCGCCGGCTCGCGTCAGCTCGCCAGCGCATTCTCGGTGAGCCGGCGGGCGATCACGCGGAGGCAGAGCGTCTCGTCGGCACCCTCGAAGATCGAGAGCACGCGGGCGTCCACGAAGTAGCGCGACACCGCGTACTCCTCGGCGTAGCCCATGCCGCCGTGGATCTGCATGGCCTCGCGGGTGACCCACTCGGCGGTCCGGCACACGTAGGCCTTCACCATCGATGCCTCGAGCGCCCCCTCGCCCCGCGCCATCATGCGGGCGACCTCGTACGAGAACTGGCGACCGGCGCAGATGAGGGCGGCCATGCGGGCCAGCTTCACCTTCGTGAGCTGGTAGTCGAAGACGGCCCGGCCGAACACGGCGCGATCCTGCGAGTACTGCAGGCCGGCCTCGAACGCGGCCTGCATGAGGCCGACCGCGCGGGCCGCGGTCTGGAGTCGACCGTTCTCGAACCCCTCCATCTGGAGGTAGAAGCCCTTGCCGAGGCCGCCCTCGCCGCCGATGAGGGCGGAACCGGGGACGTGCCAGTCGTCGAAGGCGACCTCGTAGGAGTGCATGCCGCGGTAGCCGAGCGTGTCGATCGCCCGGCCCTCCATCTTGCCGCCCTGTCCGTCCTCGAACGCGAAGTGGTGACCGGCCGCGGGGGGCTTTTCGACCACGAACACCGAGAGGCCCCGGTGGCCCTTCGACCGGTCCGGGTCGGTCCGGGCGAGCAGCATGAGGGTGTCGGCGCGACCGGCGAACGTGCACCAGGTCTTCACGCCGTTGATGCGCCAGCCGTCGCCCTCCGGTGTGGCGGTGACCTTCACGCCGGCGACGTCCGATCCGTAGTCGGGCTCGGTGACCATGACGCCCACGATGCGCTCGCCGGTGGCGATCTGCGGGAGCCAGCCGTGCTTCTGCTCCTCGGTGCCCCCGGTCACGATCGCACGGGTGAGGATCTCGGGACGGGTGATGAGGGCGCCGCCGGCGCCGAGCGAGCCCCACGACAGCTCCTCGGTGGCCACGCACATCGCGAGGTAGTCGGACTCGCCGCCCGCCGCGAACCCGCCGTACTCCTCGGGCACGGAGAGGCCGAACCCGCCGATCTCGGCCATGCCCTCGAGGATCGACTCGGGGATGTCCTCGTTGTGCCGGTGGATGTGCTCGGCCTGCGGACGGATCTTGTCGTCGGCGAACCGGTGGAACGTGTCACGGACGAGGTCGAACTCCTCGTCGAGGTGTGCCGGCCCGGTACCGAGCTTGATCGCGTCCTCGGCGAGGGCCTCGAGGAACTCCGAGGATCGGAAGTGGGCGATGAAGCCGGCGTGCGCTTCGAGTGCGGACGCGTCGACCCCCCACTCGGCCTGCCGCCCGATGAGCCGCGCCGCGAGGTCGGCGACCGCGTCGGCGATGTACGCGTAGGAGAGACGCGCCTCGTACTCGCCGTGCTCGGCGTACGACAGCATCACCCGGCATCCCGCCACCGCGCTCGCAGCGTGGGCGAGGTCGTAGGCCGCCACCTGGTGTCGGTCGAGCAGGTCGACGGAGATGCGCCCGCCGTCGAGCGATCGCTCGGCGAGGGTGCGGGCGGCGGTGTCGACGATGCCGGCGGCGGCATCGACGAGGGCGGAGGCGTCGGCGTGGTGGTCGGTCATGGGGGTGGAGCCTACCGACGCGCCCCCGGGCGCTCCCAAGCCTCAGGCGATGACGCGCGTCACGGGCGACCGCGACTCGTCGTGGTCGCCGCCGGGGCGGTGGTGGTCGTGGTCGCCGCCGGCTCGGTGGTCGTGGTGGCGGGCACGGGTTCGGTGGTCGTCGTCGAGCCGGACGATCCGCTCGTGCCGCTCGCCCCGGAGGCTCCGGTCGCCCCCGAGGTCCCGCTCCCGTCGGTCGACCCGGAACCGGTCCCCGACGATCCGGTCGTGCGCCGGGTCCCAGGGATGTAGGTGGATCCCTTGGTCTCGACCACGGGCTGGTCCGCGTCCTCGACGGCCTGATCGGTGACGCACCAGTCGGTGTCGATCTGCTGGTACACGGTGGCGGCGAGGAGGTCGGCGCCGTCGGGCGAGAGGTGCACGCCGTCGCCCGCCCGGATCGTGACCGTGCGACCGGTCACGGGGTCGGTCGCGGTGCCCGCGTACTCACCGTCCTCGTCGGCGAAGAGCGTGTGGGCGTCGATGAACGTGACGGTCGGGAACTCCCGGGCGACGGTCCGCTGCAGATCACCGATCTGTCGGACGGCGGCATCCATCTTCTCCGACCGCATGATCGGAGGGGAGATCCAGTAGACGGTCCGTCGCTCCGGGCCGACGAGGAGCGCCATCATCGCCTCGGTGCGCGCGGTGTAGTCGGCGACCCACGCGGCGCCCGGGCTGCGACTCCCGCTCACGATCACGTAGTCGTTCGTGCCGATGATGAACGCGACGGCCTCGGGATCGAGCCGGTCGAGTTCGGCGGCGGCCCGCTTCGGCCAGTTGTGGAACCCGGGGCTGGCGAGGCCGGAGGACACGCGCGACTCGTACACCGGCGCCACGACCCCGGTGTCGGCGGTCTGCTCGCCGAGTGCGGGTCCGAGCGACCCGGCGAGGGAGTCGCCCGCGATCCAGAGCCGCAGCGGTCGGCCCGTCGTGAGGTCGCGGCCGCACTCCGGTGCTCCCGGCGTCCGGGGTTCCCGCTCCACCGCGGGTCGACCGTCCGGGCCGGCCGTCGTCGTCGGGGGCGTGCCGGCGAAGGGTCCGCTCCCGGTGGCCCAGAGCGCACCGCCCGCTCCGGCGGCGAGCGCCACGACGGCCACCATGGCCCCGACCTCGACCCGCCGGCGCCGGCGCCGGTGACGGGCCAGCCGCACCTCGGCGCGGGAGTGGGGGGTGAGGTCGTCGGAGGTCATGGGGAACTCCGATCGTACCGGCGCGGGGGCCCGGAACCCTCGCGCCCCCGAGGGCGTTCAGCGTGCGGCGTCCTCGACCGCCTCGCCCCGGTCGGCCTGGGTGCGGTGGAGGTCGGCGTAGAGCCCGCCCCGGGTGAGCAGCTCGTCGTGCGTCCCCTGCTCGACGATGCGACCGTCGTCGAGCACGACGATCCGGTCGGCGGCGACGATGGTCGAGAGTCGGTGCGCGATCACGAGCGCGGTGCGACCGTGCAGCGCCTCGTCGAGCGCCCGCTGGATCGCGAGTTCGGACTCGGAGTCGAGGTGCGAGGTCGCCTCGTCGAGGATGATGATCGCCGGACCCTTGAGCAGGACCCGCGCGATCGCGATGCGCTGCTTCTCGCCCCCCGACATGCGGTAACCCCGTTCGCCGACGACGGTGTCGTAGCCGTCCGGCAGCGAAACGATGAGATCGTGGATGCGCGCGGCCCGGCACGCGGCGACGATCTCGTCGTCGGTCGCGTCCGGCTTCGCGTAGCGCAGGTTGGCGCGGATCGACTCGTGGAAGAGGTGCGGGTCCTGCATGACGACGCCGACGGCCCGCTGCACGGTGTCGAGGGTGAGGTCGCGCACGTCGTGGCCGTCGATGCGCACCGCGCCCTCCACCGCGTCGGCGATGCGCGGGACCAGCATGGCGGTGGTGGTCTTGCCGGCACCCGACGGACCGACGAGCGCCACGAACTCCCCGGGCGCGATCGAGAGGTGGATGTCGCGGAGGATCCACTCGGACGGGTCGCCGCTCGGGGTGACGCCGTCCTCCAGGGAGGCGAGCGAGACGAGGTCGGGCGCCGGGTGGCGGAACGACACGTGGTCGAACTCGATGGCGCCCTCGACGCGCTCGATCGTGGACGCGTCGTCGGCCTCGGTGATGATCGAGGGGAAGTCGAGGATCTCGAAGACCCGCTCGAACGACACGAGCGCCGTCATGACGTCGACCCGGGCGTTCGTGAGTTGGGTGAGGGGCTGGTAGATCTGGCCCACGTAGATGACGAACGCGCCGACCGTGCCGATGCTGATCGCCCCGGTGATGGCGAGGTGTCCGCCGACGTAGTACACGACGGCCGTCCCGACCGCGGCGACGAGGCCGAGCGCCACGAAGAGGACGCGGGAGTACATCGCGGTGGTGACGCCGATGTCGCGCACCTGTGCGGCCCGCACCGCGAAGTCGTCGCGCTCGCGATCGTTGGCCCCGAAGAGCTTCACGACGAGCGCGCCGGCGACGTTGAACCGCTCGGCGATCGTGTTGTTCATCGACGCGTTGAGGACGAAGCCGTCCCGCGTCGCGGCCTGGAGCCGTCGGCCCACCCGTCGCGCCGGGATGATGAACGCCGGGAGCACGACGAGGGTGAGGATCGTGAGGCGCCACTCGAGCCCGAGCATCACGGCGAGGGTGATCGCCAGGGTGATGACGTTCGAGATGACGGTCCCGAGGGTCCCGGTCACCGCCTGCTGGGCCCCGATGACGTCGTTGTTGAGACGGGACATCAGCGAGCCGGTCTGGGTCCGGGTGAAGAACGCGAGGGGCATCCGCTGCACGTGGTCGAAGAGCGCGACCCGCATGTCGTAGATGAGTCCCTCGCCGACCCGGGCCGAGTACCAGCGCTGGACGAGCGAGATGAGCGCGTTGGCGACGGCGAGGGCGACCGCGGCGGCGGCCAGCACGATGACGAGCCGCTCGTCCTCCTGGGGCACCGCGGTGTCGAGCAGCGACCGGAAGAGGAGTGGTGGGATGACGCCGACGACCGCGCCGATGAGCACGGCGACGATGAAGCCGATGAGCGAGGCCCGGTAGGGCTGGGCCATGCGCAGCACCCGGCGCACGAGATCGCGCTCGAGTTGCTTGCCCTTCACGGCGTCCGGATCGTGCCGGAAACTCATCATTGTCTGGTGCAGCATCGTGGTGGCCAACCTAACCGGCGGTCCCCGGATTCCCCGGGGCCGGGAGGGCTCCGACGCGGATCGGTACCCTTCGGGGCGTGACGACGACGCCCGTGCCCATGACCGATCCCGAGACCCGGGCCGAGCTCATCGCCGGGGTCCGCCGCTGGGTCGAACGCGAGGTGCTGCCGATCGCGTCGGATCTGGAGCACGCCGACGAGTACCCCGGCGCGCTCGTCGCCCAGATGCGTGAGATGGGGCTCTTCGGGATCACCGTCCCCGAGGAGTACGGCGGGCTCGGGCTCGACCTCCTCTCCTACATCGGGGTCATCGAGGAACTCGCTGCGGGGTGGATGTCCCTCTCCGGCGTCATCAACACCCACCACATCGCGGCCGGGCTCCTCGTCGCGCACGGTACCGAGGACCAGCGACGCCGCTGGTTGCCCCGCATGGTGACGGGGGAACTGCGCGGGTGCCTGTCCCTCTCCGAGCCCGACGCGGGCTCCGACACGCGCAACATCTCGTGCCGCGCGGCGCGCGACGGGGACGAGTACGTGATCGACGGCACGAAGACCTGGGTGACGAACGGCGAGCGGGCGGGACTCGTCGCGCTCGCGGCCCGCACCGACGAGGGCATCACCTGCTTCATGGTCGAGAAGGAGCCGGGGCCCACGAGCGGCGGCATCACCGTGAGCCGCAACATCGGCAAGCTCGGGTACAAGGGGCTCGAGACGGTCGAGATGGCGTACGCCGGCCACCGGGTACCGGTCGACGCGGTGCTCGGGGGCGAGGCGGGCCTCGGGCACGGGCTCGCCGCGATCCTCAGCGGGCTCGAGGTCGGCCGGATCAACATCGCGGCCCGGGCGGTCGGGGTGGCGCGTGCCGCGTTCGAGGCGGCGATCGCCTACGCGCAGCAGCGCGAGACCTTCGGGAAGCCGATCGCCCAGCACCAGGCCATCCAGCACAAGCTCGCCGACATGGGGACGAGGTTGCAGGCGGCGCGGTTGCTCACGGAACACGCCGCCGTGCTCCGGATGACCACGGGTCGCGCCGACGTCGAGGCGGGCATGGCGAAGCTCTACGCGAGCGAGGCCGCGCTCGAGATCGCGACCGATGCGATGCGGATCCACGGAGGTGTCGGGTACACGACCGATCTGCCGATCGAGCGGTACTTCCGGGACGCTCCCCTGATGATCATCGGTGAGGGCACGAACGAGATCCAACGCACGGTGATCGCCCGCGGCCTGCTCCAGCGGTACGCCGTCGAGTAGGTGCCGGGGCGGCCCGTCCGCACGCCCCTAGGCTCATCGGACCCGACCCGGAGGTCAAGCGTGCGCCGCGCGTCCAGCATCATCGCCGCCCTCGCTCTGGCGACGCTCGTCGCGTGCGGCGGCGGTTCCGACGACGGCTACTCCCGGGCGCAGTACGTCGACGCCGCCATGCGGCAGTTCGAACGGGCCGACGCGCCGATCTCGGCGCCCCAGGCCGAGTGCTTCATCGGCGTGGTCATCGACGGCATCGGGGTCGACCGTCTCAACGAGGACGGTGTGACCCCGAAGGAGTTCGCGTCGGCCGAGACCCCGGCGACCTACATCGAGGACGCCGGCGCGCGGAAGCGGATCGTCGCCGAGGTGATCACCGGCGATTGCTTCGGGCTCGATCGACTGCTCGTGCCGGCGCTCCAGCAGGCGTTCGGCGCGGCGCTCCCCGAGCGGGACGCGCAGTGCCTCGCGAAGCGACTCGTGCGGGGGGATGAGGTGCGCCGGGCGGTCGCGAACGGGATCCTCGGGCTGTCGGGCGGGCCGAGCCTGTCGACCGTGATCCAGGAACGGACGACGGACGCCATCAAGGCCTGCTCCCTGAACCCGCTCTCCCTGCTCGGCGGATCCGGCGATCGCTGATCCGACTCGCACCGGCTCGGGCGCCGTTGGCATGATCGGGGCATGACGACGCACGAGCGACCCTTCGGCCGGTACTACGAGGACTTCGAGCCCGGGGACATCTACAAGCACTGGCCCGGCAAGACGATCACCGAGTACGACGACCACCTGTTCTGCATGATCACGATGAACCACCACCCGCTCCACACGGACGCGTGGTACGCCGAGCAGGCGACGCAGTTCGGCAAGAACGTGGTCGTGGGCAATCTCGTGTACTCGCTGGTCCTCGGCATGTCGGTGCCGGACGTGAGCGGTGCGGCGATCGCGAACCTCGAGATCGAGACGCTGCAGCACAAGCGGCCGACGTTCCACGGCGACACCATCTACGCCGAGACCCGCGTGCTCGACAAGGTGGAGTCGTCGAGCAAGCCCGACCGGGGCATCGTGAGCGTGGAGACGTTCGGCTACAACCAGCGCGGCGAGGAGGTCTGCTACTTCCGTCGCAAGGTGATGGTCCCCAAGCGCGAGGCAGTCAAGCCGCGCCAGCGCCCCTACGAGACGCCGGGGTCCTGATCCGATCGGATCACTCGTCGGCGGCGGTCCCGTCGACGGCACCGCCCGTCGCCCCGGGCCCTGCGGGCCGAACCAAGCGGCGGTACAGGGTCCAGCCGTAGAACGCCTGCACCGCGAACAGGCCGAGCACGACGAGGCCGATCGCGGTGAACCCGGAGACCGCGAGGACCACGCCGATGATCACGACCCCGGCGATGCCGAGGATCGTGAGCGTGAGGATCACCGTGTGCAGGGTGGTGGCACCGTCGGCGCCGCGGAGACGTGCGGGGGCGCTCATCGGGCGAGGAACCCCACGATCCGGTCGTTCACCGCGCCGGGCTGCTCGAGGTGGAGGAAGTGCCCGGAGTCGGGGACCACGACGATCTCGACGCCGGCGGGGTACCACGGGGTCAACTCGTCCTCCGCGACCATGCCCGCACCCATGCACCCGTCGTCGGCACCGTGCAGGTAGAGCGTCGGCACCTGGATGGGCGAGAGGAACGCACCTTGGACCGCGTCGAGCGCGGGATCGCTCGGCTTCGTCCCGTGCACGAACCGGTAGTAGTCGAGCGCTGCGCTCAGGGCACCGGGCGCATCGAACGTGGCCTTGAGCGCCCGGAGGTCGTCCGGGTCGGGTGTGTACCCGGGTGACCAGTCGCGCCACAACGTGTCGATGACCGCGTAGTCGTCGAGCGGGACGACGATGTCGGCGGTCGGCAGCTGGAAGAAGAACTGGTACCACATGCGCTTGAGCTGCTCGGGCTCGAACAGGTGCGCGCCCATGGCGGCGGCGTGCGGCACCGCGAGCGCGACCATGCGGGTGAACCGCTCGGGGCGATGGGCGACCGCGGTGTGCGTCGCGATGGCTCCCCAGTCATGGCCGACGATCACCGCCTCGCCGTCACCGGCGAGGGCGTCGGCCACCGCGAGGGCGTCGAGCGCGAGCGACGCGACCTGGTAGTTGCCGTCGGGGGCGAGCCCGGTCGGGGCGTAACCCCGCAGCCACGGCGCGACCACGTGGTACCCCGCCTCGGCGAGCCGGGGCATGAGGTGACGCCAGGTCGGCGCGTGGTCGGGGAACCCGTGCAGGCACAGGGCGAGCGGCCCGTCGGCCGGCCCGGCCTCGAGGTAGGCGATGTCGACGCCGTTGGCGGTCAGGTGGCGGGGTTCGGTCATGGGCGCAGACGGTAGCGCCGGGCGGGGTTCGGGGGCCGATGCGTCGCGCGTCACATCGGCCCGTCGGCACTTTCGCCGGGGCGACGGGCGCCGGTACCCTTCGGCCCTCATGTCGGGGGGGATCACGGTCACGTTCCACGGCGTGCGCGGCTCGACGCCGTGCGACGACCCGGGCCTCGCGCGCTACGGCGGGAACACGTCGTGCGTCGTGCTCGACGCGCCCGAGCACGATCCGATCGTGCTCGACCTCGGTACGGGCCTCCGGTCGTACGGGGCCGAACTCGTGGCCGAGGGTCGGGGTGACACCTGGCGCGGGCACGTGCTGCTGAGCCACCTCCACTGGGATCACGTGCAGGGCCTGCCGTTCTTCACGCCGCTCCACCGGGCGGGGAGCAGCATGGACGTCCACGGGCCGGCGCACCCCGAGGGTCCGCTCGGCGCGGTGTTCGAGCGGTTCATGGGGCCACCCTTCTTCCCGATCCGTCCGTCCGATCTCCCGGCTGCGATCACCTTCCACGACGTCGCGCCGGGCCCGTTCGCCCTCGGTGACGCGAAGGTGGTTGCGACCCCCGTCCGGCACACCGGCCCGACGCTCGGCTTCCGGGTCGAACTCGCGGACGTGGTGATCGCGTACATCCCGGATCACGGTCCCGGCTGCTCGACCGAGCACGCCGACGATCACGTCCCGGCGGACGTCATCGATCTGTGCGCCGGCGCGGACCTGCTCATCCACGACGCGCAGCACACGGCTGCTGAGTATCCGGCGAAGCGGCACTGGGGCCACAGCACGATCGACTACGCGGTCGAGGTCGCGTGTCGTTCGGGCGTGCGGGCCCTCGCCCTCTTCCACCACGACCCGACCCACTGCGATGGGAGCGTCGATCGCAACGAGGCCCACGCGCGGGAACTGGTCGCCGCGGCCGGGGACCCGTGCACGGTCGTCGCGGCGCGGGAGGGTCTGCGGCTCGCGCTGACGCCTCGCGGCGGCATCGCCGACGTGCTGCGATGACCGACCGCGCCGACGACCACGTCCTCGGGCCGGAGGCGCCCTCGTTCCGGGAGGTGCTCGGTCGGTTCGCGACGGGCATCACGATCGTGACCGCGATGGACGGCGACGAGCCCGTCGGCCTGGCGGCGAACTCGTTCACGTCGGTGTCGCTCGATCCGCCGCTCGTGCTGTTCTGCCCGGCCAAGACCTCGGGCTCGTGGCCGCGCATCGAGCGGGCGGGTCGCTTCGCCGTGAACATCCTCGACGACTCCCAGGAGGACGTCTGTCGGATCTTCGCGACCCCGGGGGAGGACCGGTTCGGGCGGGTGGCCTGGCACCGATCCCCGAACGGGTCCCCGCTCCTCGATCAGGTGCACGCGTTCCTCGACTGCACCATCTGGGCGGTCCACGATGCAGGTGACCACATGGTGGTCATCGGCGAGGTGCAGGACCTCGGCGTCGACGATCAGGCGGGCCCGCTCCTGTACTACCGCGGCCGCTACGCCCGCCTCACCGACTGACCTGATCCCGGCCCCGCCGGGCGCGCGGCCCCCGTCGGCCCCCGGTGCACCCGGGGCGGTCGACGCCCGGGGATCACCGGTCGGATCCCCTACAGGTCCCCTCCCGGGGCGCCGATACCGCTCCCGTCGAGGGACCGTCCGCGTGCACGACGCGGCCCAGCCGGGGGAGGTGACGCGCCGATCATGGAGGACCTGAGCCTGCTGGGCGGTCACGCCGTCCTGCGCGGCGTCGCCGACGTCTCTGCCCACCGCGAGGCGTTCCGCCGTCGCCGACTCCGCGACATCGCGATCGTCCTCGGCATTGTCGCCGCGGTGCTGCTCTGGGGCCTGGTGTCCGGCGACCCGTTCACGCTCGGGTGGCCGGACATCGAGCTGTCGCCCGAGATGCAGCAACTCGTGCCGGGCGTGATCCTCATCCTCGTCCTGAGCCTCGTGCTCATCATCCCGTTGGCCACCGCGGGGCGGTCACCGCACGTGATGTATCGACCGAGCGAGATCCCCGTCACGCTCGACGACGTCGTCGGCCTCGGCGCGGTGCGGGAGGAGGTCGTCAAGACGCTCAACCTCTTCCTCGCGTTCCGCACGTTCCGCGACCGCATGGGTGGCAACCCGCGCCGGGCGATCCTGTTCGAGGGACCGCCGGGTACCGGCAAGACCTACATGGCGAAGGCGATGGCCCGTGAGGCCGGTGTGCCGTTCCTCTTCGTCTCGGCGAGCGCGTTCCAGTCGATGTACTACGGCCAGACGAACCGGAAGATCCGGTCGTTCTTCCGGAAGTTGCGCGCGACCGCCCGTCGTGAGGGCGGGGCGATCGGGTTCATCGAGGAGATCGATGCGATCGCAGCGGCCCGGAGCGGCATGCGCTCGCGCTCGACTGGGGGCGGCGCGGGGGTCGAACGTTCGACCATGTCCGAGGGCATCAGCGGCGTCGTCAACGAACTCCTCGTCCAGATGCAGTCGTTCGACGAGCCCACGCTGGGGAGTCGGCTGCGCGGTGGACTCGTCGACGCGGTCAATCGGTTCCTGCCCGACGCACGCCAACTCTCCAAGCGACCGCCGACGGCCTCGAACATCCTCGTGATCGGGGCCACCAACCGGAGCGCCGACCTCGACCCGGCGCTGCTGCGCCCGGGGCGGTTCGACCGCTCGATCGCGTTCGACCTCCCGAGCCGCTCCGGACGCCGCGAGATCATCGACTACTACCTGCACAAGAAGGCCCACGTCCCCGAACTCGATCGCGACGACCGGCGCGACCAGCTCGCGGCCATCACCCTCGGGTACTCCCCGGTGATGATCGAGCACCTCTTCGACGAGGCGCTCGTCTGGGCGCTGCGGGATGGGCGGGAGTCCATGGACTGGACCGACGTCCACCAGGCGAAGATGACCGAGGAGATCGGGCTCAAGCAGCCGGTCGAGTACACGGAGGACGAGCGCCGCACGATCGCGACGCACGAGTCCGGCCACGCGGTGGTGGCGTACCTCGTCGGCGTGGGTCGCAAGCTCGAGGTCCTCTCGATCGTGAAGCGCAAGGATGCCCTGGGCCTCCTCGCCCACTCGGACACCGAGGAGCGCTACACCCGCACCCGCACCGAACTCATTGCGGCGATCCAGATCTCGTTCGGCGGCATGACCGCCGAGGAGTTGTTCTTCGGCGAGGCCGGCACGGGACCGGGCGGCGACCTCGCTGCGGCCACCCGTATCGCGGCCCAGATGGTCGGGTCGTTCGGCATGGCGGGCACGCTCGTGTCGTTCGACGCGGTCGAGGCGGGTCCGGTCACCCAGGGCATCGTCGCCAAGGTCCTCGCGAACGATGACGCGCGCCGCGCGGTCGAACGCATCCTCGAGCGCGCCAAGTCGGACGTGCGCGCCCTGCTCGACGTCAACCGGGACCTCGTCGAGGCCCTGCGCGACGAACTCCTCCGCCGTGACGAACTGGTGGGGGAGGAGATCCTCGCGGTCATCCATGCAGCGGAGACCGCCCGTCGGAAGGGGAACCCGTGATCACGGAACCCGCTCCCGTTACCGTCCGGTGCAGTTCGCCGGACGCCTCGTCGACGGCCTGGGCCGCGATCGAACGATCGGCCCCGGTGGTCCTCCTCGCCGACTCGAACCCCGCCGTGGCGGGTCGCATCGCCGCGGAACTCGTCGCCGCGGGCGGTCGGGTCGTCGTCATGGTCGGTTCGCCCGACGATCCGGCGGTCGCCGCGGTGCTCGAACAGTTGACGCTCGAACTGCTCGGCGTCGAGTGACGCGACGGGCTCGGGTCCCGGGTCGGGTGCTCGGGTAGCCTCGCCCGCGCGGCCCGAGCCTCCCCGACCGGGCACGCGAGGAGCCCGAGTGGACGCCGAACGCGAAGCACGTCGAGCCGGTTGGCGGCTCATCCGCGGCGCGACGCGGCCCCAGCGGACCTGGGTGACCGCCGGGATCGCGGCGGGCGCGGTGTGGACGGTGGCCCGGCTCGTGGTCCCCCAACTCGCGGGGATGGCGGTCGACGACGGCATCCGCAGTGACGACACGCGACGCGTGTTCGTGCTCATCGCCGTGATGCTCGCGTTCGGCGTGATGCAGGCGGCGGCGTCCGGCTTCCGGCGCTACTGCGCGTTCCGCATCGCGCTGCGGACCGAGACGGACCTGCGCGCCCAACTGTTCGCCCACCTCCAGCGGTTGCACTTCGCCTTCCACGACGAGGCCCAGACCGGGCAACTCATGGCCCGGGCGAACTCCGACCTGCAGCAGATCAACATGGTCGTGATCCTCATCCCGCTCACCGCGGCCAGCCTGCTGACGATGTTGGGCGTGATCGTGATCATGGTGTCCAAGAGCGTGGTGCTCGCCGTGCTCGCGCTCGGCCTCCTTCCGCTCCTCAACCGTGCGGCGACGGTGTTCTCGAAGCGGATCACCCCGGTGAACCTCGCCCTCCAGCAGGAGCTCTCCGGACTCTCGGGGGTCGTCGAGGAGTCGCTGTCGGGGATCCGGGTCATCAAGGGGTTCGGTGCCGAGCGGATGCAGCGCGCGCGGCTCGCGGTGCGCGCCGATGCGGTCTACGAGCGCTCGCTGCAGGCGGCGCGCATGCGTGCGTGGTTCATGCCCCTCATCGACCTCCTACCCACCATCTCGCTCGTCGCCATCATCTGGTACGGCGGGCACCTCGTCCTCGACGGGCGGCTCGAGATCGGGGACATCCTCGCCTACAACCTCTACGTCGCGATGCTCATCTGGCCGCTGCGCATGGTCGGCATGCTCATCGCCCAGGCGTCGCGGGCCTCGGCCGCCGCCGGTCGCATCCACGAGGTGCTCGCGACCGACCCCGAGGTCGCCGACCCGGAGCGGCCGACCGTGCTCCCGGACGGTCCGGGCGATCTGCGGTTCGAGGGCGTGTCGTTCGCCTACTCCACGGGTCGCCAGGTGCTGGACGGCCTCGAGCTCCACCTGCACGGCGGGGAGGCCGTGGCGATCGTGGGCGCGACGGGGAGCGGCAAGACGACGGTGGCCCGGTTGGTCCCGCGCTTCTACGACGTCACGGGCGGCCGAGTGGTGCTCGACGGTGTCGACGTGCGCGAGATCGCACTCGCGTCGTTGCGGGACGAGGTCGGGATCGTGTTCGAGGACACCTTCCTGTTCTCGGACTCGGTGCGCCACAACATCGCCTTCTCGGATCCCGGCGCGCCGTTCGAACTCGTCGAGCGCGCAGCGCGTCTCGCCGGTGCGCACGGGTTCATCGCGGCACTCCCGGACGGGTACGACACGGTGATCGGCGAGCACGGGTACTCGCTGTCGGGCGGGCAGCGCCAACGCATCGCAATCGCGCGTGCGGTGCTCCACGACCCGCGGGTCCTCATCCTCGACGACGCCACCTCGGCCGTCGATCCGTCGAAGGAGCACGAGATCCGGGCGGCGCTCGCCGAGGTCATGGACGGTCGGACCACGCTCATCATCGCCCACCGCCCGGCGACCATCGCGCTCGCCGACCGGGTGGTGCTCCTCGACGAGGGGCGCGCGGTCGCCTCGGGGACGCACGAGGAACTGCTCGCGGCCTCGGAGCGCTACCGCGAGGTGCTGGCGCGCATCGAGGACGACTCGGCGACCGAGGGGACCCCGGCGTGAGGGGCGGATGGATCGAGTCCGGGCCGCTCGACGAGGAGTCACGCATCGATCGCGCCGCGGCGAAGCGGGTCCTGCTCCGACTCGCCCGGATGCTGCGCCCGCAGCGCAACGCGGTGCTCGCGGCGACCGCGCTGCTCGTGGTGCAGACGGTCGCCCTCCTCGCCGGCCCGCTCATCGTGCGGTGGGGGGTCGACGCCGGACTCGTGGCCCGCGACGGGCGGGTCGTCAACGTCGCGGCGATCGCGTACCTCGTCGTGGCGCTCGTCGCCGCCGGGTTCGGCCGGGCCGTCATCTGGAGCGTGAGCCGGACCGGGGAGGAGTTCCTCCGCGGGCTGCGCACCCGGGTGTTCCGACACCTCACCGGCCTCGACCTCGGGTTCTTCGAGCGGGAGAAGACGGGCCGGCTCGTGGCGCGGATGACCTCGGACATCGACGCGCTCCAGGAGTTGGTCTCCCAGGGCCTCGTCATGTTCGTGCAGAACGTGCTGATCTTCGTCGGCACGCTCGTCGTGATCACCCTCCTGTCCTGGGAACTCGCGCTCTGCACGATCGTCGTCGTCCCGCCGCTCCTCGCAGCGAGCATCTGGTTCCGCAACCGTTCGAACTCCGCCTACCTCGAGGTCCGGGACTCCATCAGCAGCAACCTGTCCACGCTCCAGGAGGGGCTCGAGGGTGTGCGGGTCGTCCAGGCGTACGGCCGGGAGGGCGGCTTCATCGAGCGGTTCGAGGAGACGAACGAGGCGCAGTACGAGGCGAACATCGAGACGGTGCGCATCGCCACGCGGTACTTCCCGATCGTGGAGTTCACCGGTGTGCTCGGGATCGCGGTCGTGGTCGGCGTGGGCGGGGTGCTCGTGCAGAACGGCGCCGTCGAGGTCGGCACCGTGCTCGCCTTCGTCCTGTACCTCAGCAACCTGTTCGAACCCATCCAGCAGCTCAGCCAGCTCTACAACACGTTGCAGTCGGCGGGCGCGGCGCTGTCCAAGATCTTCGGTCTGCTCGACACGCCGAACTCCGTGCCCGAGCGAGCCGGCGCGGTCGACCTGCCCGATGCCGGGGCCCTCGAGGTGTCGGGGGTGACGTTCGCGTACGGCGGCGGTCCGCCGGACACCGACGGCGTCGAGCATCCGCTCGGCCCGACCGTGCTCGCCGACGTGTCGATCACGGTCGCGCCGGGGGAGCGGGTCGCACTCGTCGGACCGACGGGTGCCGGCAAATCGACCCTCGCCAAGTTGATGGCGCGCTTCTACGACCCGATCTCGGGCGACGTCGCCTACGGCGGGGTCTCACTGCGTGACGCGACGCAGGCGTCGTTGCGGGAGCGGGTCGTGGTCGTGCCCCAGGAGGGCTTCCTGTTCGCGGGCACGCTCCGGGACAACATCCGCGTGGGTGACCCGGACGCCGACGACGCGCGGGTCGACGCGGCGGTGGACGCGCTCGGGCTGCGTGCGCACTTCGAATCGCTCCCGGAGGGCCTCGACACCGAGGTCCGCGAGCGCGGCTCCCGGCTGTCGGCGGGCGAGAAGCAGCTGGTGTCCCTCGCCCGCGCCGCACTCGCCGATCCGACGGTGCTGGTCCTCGACGAGGCGACCTCGAACCTCGACCCGGGCACCGAGCTCGAGGTCGAGCGCGCGCTCGAGGCGCTGACCGCGGGGCGGACGGTCATCGTCGTGGCGCACCGACTCTCGACCGCGGCCCGTTGCGATCGGGTCGCGGTGGTCGATGAGGGTCGGATCCTCGAACTCGGATCCCACGACGAACTCGTGGCGCGTGGCGGTCGTTACGCAGCGCTGTTCGCGGCCTGGACGCGCACGGCCTGATCCGGGTCCGCGTCGAACTCGACGACCGGCTCGAGTCGGTGGGCGAAGCGTCGCAGCGTCCGCAGCACGGCCACACCCACGACGAGGATGATGAGCGCGTTGGCGAGCGCCCCGGCCGCGTCCCAGGCGAGCGACGTCGCGACGTAGAACGACCAGTAGCGGCGGAGGGTCTCGCCGAACCCGAGGCCGGGTGACCAGGAGAGCGGGCCGCCGTCCCGCTGGAACGGCCAGAACCAGAGGTTGAGGATCGCGCCGTACGCGAATCCCCACACCCACCCGTACGCGGCGAGCACGACGACCTCGACCCACGGCCGCATACGCCGCGTCGCGAGGCCGAGGAACCCGGCACCGGCCCCCATCCACCCGAGTGCGAGCGTCTGGAACGGGAGCCACGGGCCGATCCCGCCGGTGACGATCGCGCTGACCGCCATGGAGGTCAGTCCGAGCAGGAGGCCGAAACGCGGGCCGAACGCCGCGCCGGCCAGCACGATCAGGAAGAAGATCCCGCTGCCCCCGCCGGGGAGGTCGAGCAGGCGGAGCAGCCCGGCGCTCGCCGCGAGCACGCCGAGGATCGCGACCGTGGCGCCCTGCATCGTGCCCCGCCGGATCTCGAGCGCGAGGGCGGCGAGGACGAACACCCCGACGAGCGCGGCCACGAGCGGCGCATCCCCCGCGTGCGCGGCATCCGGGAGCGCGTCGCTGGGCAACCAGAACGGGTAGAGGAACGCGGCGGCCCCGAGGAGCGTGAGCAGCAGGTACACGAGGACCGGACGGGTCCGGGTGCCGAGGGGTGGCCGCGGTGCCGTCCCGGCGGTCACGGGAGCACCGCCTCGACCTCCTCGACGGTGAGGAACGGAGGGAGCACCCGCAGGACCTGGGGCGCGAACAACGACCCCTCGAGCACGTCGTGCGCCGGACCGTCGGCGACGACCTCACCGTCGCCGAGGACGGTCACGCGGGTCGCGCAGCGGGCTGCGAGCTCGACGTCGTGGGTCGCGAGCACGACCGCACCACCGCGCGACGCGTGTGAGCGCACTGCGAGCTCGAGTGCGGCACGCGATGCGGCGTCCATGCCCCGGGTCGGTTCGTCGAGCAGCAGGACCTCGGCGCCTCCGACCGCGACGGCGGCGATCGCGGCCCGCTGTCGCTCGCCGCCCGAGAGGCTGCGGGGGTGCCGGTCGGCCACCGCGCCGAGACCGAGCGACTCGAGCCAGCAGTCGATGGCGCCCTCGTCCCGCGGTCGGCCGAGGAGCCGCAGGGTCTCGGCCACCTCGTCGCGCACCGTCTCCGCGAACAGGAGCGTTCCCGGGTCCTGGGGGACGTACGCGGTGCGCACCTCGCCCTCGACGGAGCCCGAGGTCGGTGCGACGAGCCCGGCGAGCGCGCGCAGCAACGTCGTCTTGCCCGCGCCGTTGCGCCCGAGGAGGGCGATCACGTCGCCCGAGGCCACCTCGAGGTCGGTCCCGTGGAGCACCTCGCGGCGGGCGAGTTCGACGTGCAGGCCGCGTGCCGCGCGCAGCGTGTCGCCGCGGGTCGGCAGATCACGTGGCGCCGCGTGGAGGGTGACGCCGAGGCGGGCCACCGTGGCCCGGGCGTCGCGCACCGTGAGCGGGGGATCGGGCCACCCGAGGGCCCGGCCGAGTCGGGTCACGCTCGGCGCCCCGGGGTACGCAGCGATGACCGTCGGGACCGAGGCCGGCCCGTCGACGATCCGGCCCGCCTCGACGACCACGGCGCGGTCCGCGAGCGGCGCCGCCCGCTCGAGGCGGTGCTCGGCGATGAGCACCGTGGTGCCGAGGTCGGCGTTGAGGCGGCCGAGTGCGGCGAGGACGTCGTCGGCGCCCTGCGGGTCGAGCTGCGAGGTCGGCTCGTCGAGCACGAGCACCTGCGGACCGACCGCGAGGGCGCCGGCGATCGCCGCCCGCTGCCGCTCGCCGCCGGACAGCGTGCTGGGCGATCGACCCCGCAGGTGGGCGATGCCGAGCGCGTCGAGCACCTCCTCGACCCGTCGGCGCATCGCGGTCTCGGCGAGCCCGAGGTTCTCGAGGGCGAAGGCCACGTCGTGCTCGACCCGATCGACGACGAACTGCGCCTCCGGATCCTGGTGCACGAACCCGACGACGTCGGCCAGGTCGCGCGGCTGGTGGTCGCGGGTCGATCGACCGGCCACCACGACCGCACCGGAGAACCGGCCCCCGGACGCGTGGGGGACCAGCCCGTTCACGGCGCGCAGCAGCGTGCTCTTGCCGGACCCCGATCCGCCGATCACGAGGAGCACCTCGCCCGGTGCGACGTCGAGCGCGACGTCGGCGAGCGCGGTCGGCCCGTCCGGGTACCCGAACGAGACCGCGTCGAACGTGACCCCGCTCACGCGCGCACCGACGCCGGTTCCGGCGCGTCGAGGGCGTCCTCCCACGGCCGTCGCGCCATGGGCGCGAGGAGGGGGAGCAGGGCGAGGATCGGGAGCAGGCCGACCTGGGGCCAGGTGAGCGGTTGGGCGCGCCAGGTCAGTGACCGGTCCCCGGCGATGGTGAGCACGCCGAGGAGCACCGGTGCGATCCACGCGAGGGCGACCATCGTCGCGTCGGCGCGGGTGATGCGGCGGCGCCGGTACCGGATCCGTCCGCTCCCGATGGAGGCGGCCGCGACCGCCCCGACCACGAGCGCGCCCCCGACGATCGCGAGCGCGGCCGCAGTGGACGCCTCCCGGCCGATGAGGGCGACGAACGCCGCGCCGAGGGCCACGATCCCGATGAGGCCGAGCGCACCGGCGACCCGGTCGCCCCGGGCCGGGGTCCCGTGGGCGAAGCCCCGGGAGTCCATCGACTCCGCGAGGTGCACTGCGCGCTCGAGGCCCCGCTCGAGCACGGGGATGATGAGCCGACGGGTCCGGCCGCGCCGGATCACCGAGCCGCCGGTCCGGGCCCGGTCCGCCTCGCGGACGGCGTGGATCGACTCGAGGGTCGACGGTACGAACGCGAGCGCCACGGTGATGGCGATCCCGATCTCGTGGAACGCACGCGGCGTGGACTGCAGCAACTCCGCGTGGGAGATGACGGCGTTGAGCGCGCCGAACACCGCCATGATCCCGACGATCGTGAAGCCGGCGGCGAGCGCGTCGAGGATGACCCCCGTCTCGATGGTCCCGCCGACGGTGAAGCCGCCGAGCAGTCGCGGGAGCGTGAACTCGGGGAGCGTGAACAGCACGCGTTCGCCGATGTGGGTCGTGATCGCGGCCAGGACCACTCGGACGAGCGAGAACGCGACGCCGAGCGCGATGAGCGCGGGGAACGCGCGTCGGTACGGCCCGGGTTCGGCGTGGGTCTCGACGACGAGCGCGGCGATGCCGATGACGAGCACGACGTACACCGGGCTCGGTGCGAGCTGCACGACGGTCGCTGCGGCGAGCGCCCAGCCGAGCCACGCGACGGCGTGCCACTCGCCCCTCGACGAGGTGGGCGCCGGGACCGCGCGGCGCGGTGGTGACGCGCTCGAGGTCGTTGACACCCGGGGTTCCATCCCCCTAGGGTGCCCGCTCGACAGCGGTCGCGCACAACCCCGGATGGTGTGCGCGATTCCGACCCGGGTCCGCCGGGGAGGAATGGGGGAAGCCGGTGCGAGACCGGCGCTGACCCGCAACTGTGAGCGAGCCCCTCGGGGCCCGTGAGCCAGGATGCCCGCCCTTGTCCACCGGTTCGCCGGTGCTCCCTGATGGGGACCGTCCTCGGACGGTCGGTACGGCCCTCGCGGACACGGGGCCGATGGAGGAAGTCATGGTTCGTCGTCCCCGTGCGTCGTGCTCGTCCCGGCGCGCCCTCGCCGGTCCGATCGTCGCCACCCTCGTGCTGTCGGTCGCGAGCGCTCCGGTGCTGCTCCGGGCGCTCCCGGCCGCCGCGGTGTGCGGCCCGACGCCCGCCGCGGTCCCATCGGGTGCGGCGTCCGACGCCGCGGTGGCGGCCGTCGCGTGGCTCGTCACCCAGCAGCAGTCCGACGGCGGGTTCGAGGTCGCGGGGTACCCGGGGTTCGAGACCCCGGATGCGATCCTCGCGGTCGCCGAGGCGGCCCAGACCGGGACCGCGTGGTCGACCGCCGAGGCGCTCGCGGCCGTCTCGGCGCTCACGGCGTGCGGCCCGAGCCCGCTCGACGCCGTCGACGACTTCGCCGAGGACGGCCTCGACGCGGGCACGGCGGCCAAGCTCGTCGTCCTCGTCGCCGCACCGCTCGGCATCCCGGCCGCGGCCTTCGACCCGTCGGGCGACGGCGGCGCGGTCGACCTCGTGGCGATCGTCGCCGACGGCGCGGCACCCGATGGTTCGTACGGGACCTTCAACGACACCCTCTACGCCGCGCTGGCCACGCGGCTCGTCCCGGGGACCGTGCCGCCCCCCACGGTCGCGCGCATCCGCACGGGTCAGCACCCCGACGGCGGTTGGGACTACACGGGCGATCTCACGACCGGGACACCCGCCGATGTGAACACCTCGGCGGCGGCGATCCTTGCGCTCGTCGCGGGCGGTGCCGCCCGGACGGACCCGGCGGTGGTGAACGGCCTCGGATTCCTCGCGGCGCGCCAGCAGACCGACGGAGGGTGGCAGGAGGACGGCGACGGGCAGACGAACCCGAACGCGACCGCCCTCGCTGCGCTCGCGATCCGCACGGCCGGGTACGACCCGGACGGTTCGGCGTGGCGGCCGGCGACGCCGGCCGGGGCGGCGTCGGTCGCCGCGGTGACGGGGACGCCGACCGAGGCCCTGCTCGCGATCCAGGACCCGGACGGTCACCTCGTCGGCCCGTATGACTCCTTCGGCCTCAACACCTTCGGCACCTCCCAGGGCGTCCGCGGGCTGCTGCGTTCGTGGCTGGTCGGTGCGCTGCCCCTCGCGACCCCCGCCACCACGACGACCGTCCCGGCGCCCACCCCGACCACGGCGGCGGTCGCGGCCCGGTTGGCGAACAGCGGCGCGGGCGGGGCGACGACATCCGCGGTCCTCGGTGTCCTCGCGCTGAGCGCGGGCGCGGCACTGCTCGCCACGAGGCGCCGCCTTGCGTAGGCGGCTCACCACGTTCCTCGCGCTCGGCGCGGTCGTCGTCGGCGCACTCGTCGGTGCGCCCGGCGGGGCGGACGCCGACACGATGCACCGCGCCGCGGTGATCGTGGAGGGCGACGGGCAGGTGCGACGGCTCGTCGTGGAGTTCCCCGAGGAATCCATCACCGGCCTCGAGTTGCTGCGCCGGGCCGGCGCCGAACCGGTCGTCTACTCGTACTCGGGCATCGGCGGCGCGGTGTGCCGACTCTTCGGCGTCGGTCGGGACGCCGGGCCGGACTGTCTCGGGGGTACGAACGGCGACGCGCGCTACTGGGCGTACTTCCGCGCGACCGCGGGGGCGACGGCGTTCCGGTACGCGGCGGTGGGCGGCGGTGCGGCGACGGTCCGGGACGGCGACGTCGAGGGGTGGCGCTTCGGCACCGGCGCAGCGCCCGCGTACGCGTCGATCGACACGATCCTGGGCATCACGCCGCCGCCGACCGCACCCCCGACGGCGGCGGGCGGCTCGACGCCCGCTCCGGTGCCGGACGCGCCCGACGGCGCATCGGTCCCGGGACCTGTACCCGACGTGCCGGGGGTCGCCGGTGCCGCGCCGGCGCCCGGTGACCCGGGGGCGACGGGATCGACCGGTGAGTCCGGCGGGGTCGTGACCGGCCCGGCGCTCTCGGCCCGACCGGCGGTGGCCCGACGAGCGGCCCCGGACCGGGATGACCCGGGTGGGCCGCGGTCGCTCGTGTTCCTCGCCCTCGGGCTCGGGGGGATCGGTGGGTGGATCCTGTGGACGCGACGGTCCCGGCGGGAGGCCGGGACGCGCTGACCTCGTCCGCTGGTCGGCGCGCGCGCCGCCCTGTACCGTCACGGCCGATGTCCGGGAAGCGGGTCCCCACCGCCACCTCCAACTTCGGCGCGGGCCGGCGCGAGAGCCACGATGCGAGCGCGTTCTACGCGCGCTTCTCGGCGCCGACCGTCTCCGACGACGACACGATCAACCCGTGCCCGGTCGCCGACTCGATCATCACGGGTGATGCCCGGGACATGGCGGCGGTCCCCGACTCGTCCGTGGCGCTCGTCGTCACGTCACCGCCGTACTTCGCGGGCAAGCAGTACGAGGAGGAGCTCGGCGAGGGTCACGTACCTGCGTCGTACGTCGAGTACCTCGAGATGCTGCGCGACGTGTTCGCGGAGTCGGCGCGGGTGCTCGAGCCGGGTGGGCGGATCGCCGTCAACGTCGCCAACCTCGGGCGCCGCCCCTACCGATCGCTGGCCGCCGACATCACGACGATCCTCCAGGACGACCTCGGCCTGCTGCTGCGCGGCGAGGTCGTGTGGATGAAGGGCGAGGGTGCATCCGGGTCGTGCGCGTGGGGGTCGTTCCAGAGCGCGGCCAACCCCGTGCTCCGGGACCTCACGGAACGGGTGGTGCTGGCGTCCAAGGGTCGGTTCGACCGTGCCGTGCCCCGGGCCGCTCGGGAGCGGCGGGGCCTGCCGTTCGAGAACACCATCTCGCGGCAGGAGTTCATGGACGCGACGCTCGACGTCTGGCGGATGGCCCCGGAGAGCGCGAAGCGCATCGGGCATCCCGCGCCGTACCCGGTGGACCTCCCGGGTCGCCTCATCCGCCTCTACACGTACCGCGGCGACGTCGTGCTCGACCCCTTCATGGGTTCGGGCACCACCGCCGTGGCCGCCGTCCGCAACGATCGCCGCTACGTCGGCTTCGAGATGGACCCGGCTTACGTCGAGCTGGCCGAGACCCGGATCGAGGCGGCGGTGGCCGCCGGTCCGGTGGACGTCCCGGCGGAGATCACCGAACCGGCGTCCGACTGACTCCGGGCCGCCGCCGCGCTCGCCCTAGCCTGCGAGCGTGGTCCTCGGCGAGGTGAGCAGCGCGAACGTGACGATGATCGTCGCCTTCGGTGGCGGCGTCATCTCCATCCTGTCGCCCTGTGTGCTGCCCATGGTCCCGGGGTACATCGCCCTCGTCACGGGTCTCGAGGTCCGCGACGTGCAGGCCGGGCGGGCCCGCGACCTCGGCCGCATCGCCGCGATGACCGGTTGGTTCGCACTCGGGTTCACGACGGTGTTCGTGCTGCTGGGTCTCGCCGCGAGCACGGTGGGTCAGAGCCTGTTCGACAACCAGGAGTTGCTCACACGGATCTCGGGGGCCGTCGTCCTCGTCATGGCGCTCTACCTCGCGGGCTCGCAGGTGCTCATGGCGCCCCGCCTCTACGGCGAGTCGCGGTTCCACGTGCGGTCCGGGCAGTTCGGCATGTTCACCGCGCCGGTCGCCGGCGCGGCGTTCGCCTTCGGTTGGTCGCCGTGCCTCGGGCCGATCATCGCTGCGGTCTTCGGGGTCGCGGCCACCGAGACCGGACCCCGCGCCGTGATGCTGCTCGCGGCCTACTCGGCGGGCATGGCGGTCTCGTTCCTCGCGGTCGGACTCGCGTTCGGCCGCTGGGCGGCCCCGCTCGACTTCGTGAAGCGCCACCTGCGGACCCTGACCTTCATCTCGGCCGGGGTGCTCGCGGTGTTCGGCGTGCTGCTCCTGCTCGACCGCATGTGGATGCTGTCCTCCTGGCTCACCCGGGCCCTCGACGCGCTCGGCCTCGACCGCCTCGTCGAACTCGGCTGACCGACGGATCGACCCGGCGGCGCGTGCGGGTTCGGCCGCGTAACCTCCGCGCCCGTGACGACGATCGCCCACCGCACCTGCCCGTTCTGCGAGGCCATGTGCGGTCTCGAGCTCACGCTCGACGAGGACCGGCACGTCACCCTCGTGCGCGGCGACCGTCAGGACGTCTGGTCCGGCGGCTACCTGTGCCCGAAGGGCACCGCGCTCGGACGTCTCCACGAGGATCCGGACCGGGTCCGGGTGCCGCTCATCCGGGAGGGCGAGGGGTTCCGCGAGGCGACGTGGGACGAGGCGCTCGGCGTCATCGCGGCGCGCCTGCCGTCGATCGTCGCCGAGCACGGCCGTAGCGCGCTCGCGGTCTACATCGGGAACCCGGTGGCCCACTCGTTCCAACTCGCGGCCGGCATCCCGGTGTTCGTCCCGATGGTGGAGGGCGCGCAGATCTACTCCCCGGGCACCGTCGACCAGTGGCCCCAGAACGTGGTGAGCGCGCTCGCCTTCGGCCACATGTGGGCGATCCCGGTGCCCGACCTCGACCGGACCGATCACCTCATCATCCTCGGCGGCAATCCGAGCGCATCCCAGGGGAGCCTCATGGCCGCGCCGGACGTGCTCGGTCGTCTCGACGCGATCCGGGCACGCGGTGGTCGGGTGACCGTGGTCGATCCCCGTCGCACGGGCACGGTCGACCACGCGGACGAGTGGGTGCCGATCCGTCCCGGCACCGACGCGCTCCTGCTGGCGGCGATGGTCGGCGTGATCCTCGACGAGGGCCACGCCGACCTCGGGCACCTCGCACCGTTCACGGAGGGCCTCGATCGGGTGCGCGGGGCGGTGGCCGGGATCACGCCCGAGCGGGTCGCGGACGCCACGGGCGTCGCCGCCGCGACGATCCGACGGCTCGCACGCGGGCTGGCCGCCGCACCGACCGCGGCCGTCTACGGGCGCATCGGGCTGTGCACCCAGGAGTTCGGCACGCTGGCGTCCTGGCTCGTCGTCGTGTTGAACGTCATCACCGGCAACCTCGACCGACCCGGCGGGGCGATGTTCCCGACCCCGCTCGCGACCTCGCTCACCTCGTTCAAGCCGCCGCAGGGGTTCACGTTCGGCACCTGGCGGAGCCGTGTGCGCGGGGCGCCCGAGGTGCTCGGCCAGGTCCCGGCCGCCTGCCTCGCCGAGGAGATCGACACGCCGGGCGATGGTCGGGTGCGCGCCCTCATCACCATCGCGGGCAACCCGGCGGTGTCGATGCCCGATGCGGGCCGCCTGGATCGTGCGCTCCCGCAGTTGGACTTCATGGTGTCGGTGGACCTGTTCGTCAACGAGACCACCCGGCACGCCGACGTGATCCTCCCGGGGGAGTCGTTCCTCCAGCAGCCCCACTACGACTCGCTCATCTGGCAGTTCGCGATCCGCAACGGGGCTCGCTACTCGGAGCCCGTCCTCGCACCCGAGGTCGGTCGACCGCGGGAGTGGGAGCTGCTCGTGATGCTCGGCGCCCTCGTGAACGGGCAGCCGCTGCCGATCGACACGGCCATGTGGGACGACCTCGTGTTCGGCGGTCTCGTGCAGGTCATCATCGATGATCCGTCGATGCCGCTCACCGGGCGCGACGCGGCGGAGATCGTCGCGATGGCCGGTGCGGCCCGCGGGCCCGAGCGCATGCTGGACCTCCAGATCCGCATCTCGCCCCACGGCGACCGCTACGGCGACCGTCCCGGCGGTTGGTCCCTCGAGCGGCTGCGGGAGCATCCGAAGGGGGTCGACCTCGGGCCGCTCGAGCCGCGCCTCCCCGAGTTCCTCGCCACCGCCTCGGGCGGCCTGGAACTCGCGCCCGAGCACATCGTCGCCGACGTCGGCCGCCTGCGCGCGCGGCTCGACGAGGTGCGTTCGGACGACCTCGTCATGATCGGCCGTCGGCACGTCCGATCGAACAACTCGTGGCTCCACAACGTCGAGGTGCTCGTGAAGGGTCGGGACCGGTGCACGCTGCTCGTCCACCCGGACGACGCGACGGCCCGGGGACTCGTCGACGGCGGGTCGGCCCGGGTCACCTCGAGCGCGGGCTCGGTGGTGGCGCCGGTCGAGGTGAGCGACGAGGTGATGCCGGGGGTCGTGAGCCTCCCGCACGGGTGGGGCCACGACGTCGACGGGGTGCGCCTCGGCGTGGCCCGGCGGTACCCCGGGGTGAACGCGAACGTCATCGTGCCGGGCGACCGGGTCGACGGCCCGAGCGCCACCCACGCCGTCAACGGGTTCCCGGTGACCGTCGAACCCGCCTGAGGTCCGACCGGCCGGTGCGGCCCGGGACCGCGGCTCGCTAGCGTGGGGCGGGCGTCCACTCGGGAGGGCATCGTGCCGCACGACATCATCATCCGCAACGGCACCGTCGTCGACGGGACCGGTGGGCCCTCGGTGCGGGCCGACGTCGCGATCGACGGCGATCGCATCGTGGCGATCGGGAATCTCGGCGCCGAGGCCGCGGAGCGGGAGATCGACGCCCGCGGGATGGTCGTCACGCCGGGATTCGTGGACCTCCACACCCACCTCGACGCGCAGATCGCCTGGGACCCGATGATGACCTCGTCCTCCTGGCACGGGGTGACCACCGTGCTCATGGGCAACTGCGGGGTGACGTTCGCCCCCGTCCGCCCCGAGGACCGCACCTTCCTCGCCGAGATGATGGAGAGCGTCGAGGACATCCCGCGCGACGCGATCCTCGACGGGCTCCCGTGGGACTGGGAGACCTACCCGCAGTACCTCGATGCGGTCGAGCGCATGCGGCCGGCGCTCAACGTCGTGGGCATGGTCGGGCACTGCGCGCTCCGGTACCACGTGATGGGCGAGCGCGCGATCTCCGACGAGCAGGCGACCCCCGAGGAGCTCGCACGGATGCGCGAGATCGCCGCCGAGTCCATCGAGGGCGGTGCGGTCGGGTTCTCGACCTCGCGCATCCTCATCCACACGATCCCCGATGGGCGCCAGGTGCCCGGGACCTTCGCCGACACCGCGGAGTACCTTGCGATCGCCGACGGCATGAACGACGCCGGGGGCGGCATCTTCCAGGCCGTGCCCGACTTCCTCGGTGACCGCACGATGGGGGAGTTCGGCCTGCTCCACGCCATGGCCGAGCGGGCCGGTGACGTGCTGTTCTCGGGCGGCGTCGGCGGCAGCGGCGTCGCCGGCGTCGAGGGTATGGACGGCTTCCTCCGCACGACCAACGCGAACGTCGGCCGGATCACGTCGGTGGCCCAGACCCGACCCGGCGGCATGCTCGTGGGCCTGGCGCAGGTCCCGCCGGTCGCCGGGGCGGCGTGGGGACGACTCATGGCGCTGCCGACCCTCGAGGAGCGCTTCGCTGCGCTCTGCGATCCGGCGACGCGGGCCGAACTCGTCGAGGAGGGCCGGCGCAAGGGCACCTGGTACGACCCCGCGATGATCCATCCGCTGGGCACGGCGGCGCTCCCGGTCTACGACGTCACCGCGGCCGGTTCACTGGCGGAGCTCGCGGCGGCCGCCGGGGTCCACCCGGTCGAGGTCGTGATCGATCAGTTGCTCGAGACCGAGGGGCGGGCGCTGTTCAACGTGTGGTTCTTCAACCGTGACGGCGAGTCGCTGGGCGAGTACCTCCAACTCGAGAACGTCTGTCCCGGTCTCGGCGATGCGGGAGCCCACGCGGGCCAGATCTGCGACGCGGACGCGCCCACCCACTACCTCGCCTACTGGGGCAACGAGCGTCGTCGGGTGAGCCTCGAGAAGGCGGTGCGGGACCTCACCGCCAAGCCGGCCGCCGTCCTCGGCCTCGTCGATCGCGGCACGCTGCGGGTCGGGGCGTACGCGGATGTGAACGTCTTCGACCCCGAGCGCATCCAGACGGCGTACCCCGAGTACTCCTTCGACTTCCCGAACGGCAAGGGTCGGCTCAAGGTGCGGTCCACGGGGTACGCGGCCACCATCGTGAACGGGGCGATCGTGACCGAGCAGGGCGAACACACCGGCGCCCGGCCCGGCCGGGTGATCCGCGAGTTCGCCCGGGCCTGAGCGGCGACCGCGCACCGTCGTCTACGCTCACCCCAAGTGGTCAGCACGTCAGGGGGGCAGGTGGAGCGCCCGCTCGTGGAAGCGACCGGATCGGGTGTCGAATCCGTCAAGCGCGCCCTCGCGTTCGAATCCGTCCTCGGGCGCGTCTTCGAGCGGTTCGCCGACGTCGCCGACGAGGACTTCGACGCCGCGGTCACGGCGGCCCTCGCCGACATCGGCGGGTTCGTCGGCGCGGACCGCGCCTACGTGATCCGGTACGACGACGACGTGTCGCTGACCTTCATGACGCACGAGTGGTGCGCCGAGGGGATCCCCGCGAGCATCCAGGACGAGCAGGGACGCGCGTTCGCCGAGGCCCCCCGGCAGCAGGCGACCCTCGACGCGCTGCGGGTCAACGAGATCCGTTCGGTCGCCGGGCTCCCCGACGAGTGGGCCGAGGACCGGCAGTACCTGCTCGATGAGGGGATCGCGGCGATCCTCGAGGTGCCGCTCGCCCGGGCGGGGCGGCTCGTCGGGGTCATCGGGTTCGACTCGGTCACCGACGACGTGCCGTGGACCACCGAGGACATCACCCTCCTGCAGGCCGTGGCCGCCCTGTTCGCCCAGATCACCGAGCGGCGCGTGGCCGGCGAGGGCCTCTCCGAGGCCGCGGAGGATCTCGCGACCGCGGTCGACGACCTGCGCCGGGCCGAGGCGAGGTTCGGATCGCTCGTCGATCGCCTGCCCCTCGCGGTCGAGCGCATCGATCGTGACGGCACGCGACTGTTCGCGAACGCCGCAGCCACGCGTCTGCCGGTCGACCTGTCCGGTCTGCGGGGCCTCGTCGAGCTGCCGCCGGTGACGGACGGCGCCGCCGGGGACGAACTCGTGGCCGCGGCGCTCGCCGTGTTCACGCTCGGCGCGGCCCAGACGGTCGAGGTCGATCTGGCGATCGCCGGCGGGCTGCGCCGCGCGGAGGTCGACATCACGCCGGAGTTCAACGCGGTAGGAGGCGTCGAGACCCTGCTCGTCGTCACCCAGGACGTCACCGAACGACACGAGTACGAGCAGGCCCTCTCGCACGCTGCGACCCACGACGCGCTCACCGGATTGCCGAACCGGGCCACGTTCGACGCGCTCCTCGAGAACGCACGGGGGTTCAGCGAGGGCACCGGGGAGCCGGTCGCCGTCCTGTTCATCGACCTCGATGCGTTCAAGGACGTCAACGACTCACTCGGTCATGCGGCGGGGGACACCCTGCTCGTCCGGGTGGCCGAGCGGCTGCGCGCCGCCGTGCCCGCGGCCGACGCGCTCGTCCGGCTCGGTGGCGACGAGTTCGCGGTCCTGCTCGACGGCCACGACGAGGTCCACGCCACGAGTGTCGCCGCGGATCTCGTGGCGGCCCTCCAGCGGCCGCTCGACGTCGGCGGGCAGCAGTTGATCGTCTCGGCGTCGATCGGGATCGCGGTGGCGCACGAGCCGGGGGCGATCGCGAACCTCCTGCGGTGGGCGGACATCGCGATGTACCGAGCCAAGCGCGTGCGCCGCAGCGGATTCGCCGTCTACGACCGGGCGCTCAGCGACGAGGTCCGGGAGCGGCTGCGCACCGACCAGTGGCTCAGGCGGGCCCTCGAACTCGACGAGATCGAGGTCGCCTACCAGCCGATCGTCGCCCTCGGATCGGGCGCGGCGGTGGGCGTCGAGGCGCTCGTGCGGTGGCGGCCGGGCCACGGCGAGCAGGTGGCGGCCGCATCGTTCGTGCCGGTGGCGGAGGCGAATGGGACCATCGTGCCCATCGGACGTGCGGTCCTCACGGAGGCCTGCCGGGCGCTCGGGACGTGGCGGCGCGACGGCGTGGTCGGACCGGATTTCACACTCTCGGTCAACGTGTCGGCCCGGCAACTCGAACGCGCGGCGCTCGTGGTCGAGGTCGAGGACGCCCTCGCTGCCGCGGGGGTCGAACCGGCGGCGTTGTGCCTCGAGGTGACCGAGACCGCGCTCATCGCCGACCTCGAGCACGCGGCCGCGGTGCTCGGCGCGATCCGGGAGCGCGGTGTGCGGGTGTCGATCGACGACTTCGGCACGGGGTACGGATCGCTCGGCCTGCTCCAGCACCTGCCGGTCGACGAACTCAAACTCGACCGCACGTTCGTGAGTCGCCTCACGGAGGATGCGGGGGCCGACGTCATCGCCCGCGCGGTGTGCGGGCTCGCGACCGGTCTCGGCCTGGGGCTCGTCGCCGAGGGGATCGAGACGGTCGAGCAACTCGAACGCCTGCGCGCCCTCGGGTGCCCCACGGCCCAGGGATTCCTCTTCGCCCGACCCGTCGACGCCGCCGGCCTGCGGGACTGGCTCGCCGCGCGTTGACCCGGGTCAGCGGTGGGGCTCGAGCAGCACGAGCGGGATCTCCCGCGACGTCCTCTCCTGGTAGCCCGCGTAGTTCGTGAAGTCCGCCGTGATGCGGGGCCACATCTCGGCCCGCTCCTCCGGCGTCGCGACGCGAGCCCGGCGGGGCTGCTTCGCCGCCCCGCCGATCGAGACCTCGACCTCCGGATCCGCCTCGAGGTTCAGGAACCAGGCCGGGTGGTGGTCGTCGCCGCCGCGGGACGCCACGATCACGTAGGTGTCGCCGATCTGGAGCGGCGAGGTGAGCATGCACGATCGCGGCTGACCCGACCGCCGGCCGGTGGTCGTGAGCTCGAGGACGGGCATACCGGCCGCGTTCCAGCCCACCTTGCCGAACGTGACGGTGAGGAGCGCCCGGTGGAGCGCGTTCATGGCCTTGAGGGTGAGGTCGCTGGGCATGCGTTCGAGGCTACGGCACCCGGCTGGCGGACTCAGGTTCCGCACGGCTACGGTCAGGAGCACGGCGCGGGGTGGAGCAGTCTGGTAGCTCGTCGGGCTCATAACCCGAAGGTCGCAGGTTCAAATCCTGCCCCCGCCACCAAGTGAAGAACCAGGTCAGAGGCCCTTTCCGAGAAACCGGGAAGGGCCTCTGGCGTCGGCGGGAACGCTCAGCGCGAACAGAACGCGAACAGGATTGACCTTCGGGCTGGAACCCGACGGTCAGACGACGCGCCCCCGCCGTCGCCGAGCAGCTCTCGCGGTGCAGCGCCCGGGAACTCTGGCCACCGGCTGTCTGTAGGTGCCGGGCACCACGACAGCAGCGAAGGCGTCGATCGTTGGCCGGTCGCTCAGACGTGCCGGACGGATCATCATCAAAGGCGATGTCGTCGCTGGTGGCAGACGACCCGCATCGGTCATGGTTTGCGGGCAGTGACGATCGCGATCGCGGCAAAGAGGGCGACGCCGGTGCCATCCCAACGGGTGTGCATCTCCTCGACGAGTGCGGCTGCGATGTTGTTGGCGACAGGGGCTGGGACGTCGCGCAGGAGCATTCCGAACGGGCCGACCTGACGGCCCATCTCCACGGCCTGCTCCGGGGTGGTCCCAGGGCCGCCCACGTAGAGCGGCAGTGAGTGTGGTTCGACGTTGATGTCGACCCAGCCCGCCGCCTCGAGGATCGGGCCGGTGTGGTCACGGGTGCCGTAGGCGAATGGGCCGGCGTCGGGTGGGTTGGGTCGAAGGATGACACCGTGGTCGGCAGCGACGCGCGTGGCGACCTGCACCGACAACCATTGGAACTCCGACGCATCCTGACGTTGCCAGACGGCGGCGACCAACCGACCGTTGGATCGAACTCCGGATCTCAGGTTGGCGAACGCGGCGACGGGGTCGTCGAAGAACATGATGCCGAACCGTGACACGACCGCATCGAACGCGTCCGGAGGGAATGGGTGTGCGGCGGCATCGGCGGCAGTCCAGGCGATGGGCGCCGAACTGGGCGATGGTGTGATCGTCGCGGCCTCGGCGATCAGTGTCGGGGAGATGTCGAGCCCGGTGACTGCGCCGCCCGATCCGGTGATCGTGGCGATGGATCGAGTGGTGACCCCACGACCGCAACCGACATCGAGCACCCGCTCGCCGAGTGCGATGGCGGCGGCAGGCAGCAGGATGTCGTCGACGGGAGCGAGCATCGCTTCGAGTCGCTCGGCCTGCGCGGCCCACCGCCGGGAGGTCTCACCAGCCCAATCGGCACTCGCCAAGCCCGGCGCGCCATCGGACCCGGTCATCGGTGACCCCCGTGGTCGTGTTGCCGGTGGCTGCGGGTGGCGACGGGCCGCCCCGGCGAGTTCGCCAACGGCGTGCAACACATGATCAGGCACTACGGCTCCCGGTGGGTCGACGTGCCCGGTCGCCGGGTCGACCACGATCGTCACGGCGCCGCGCCGGATGCGGACTCGCCCGTCGACGAGCAGCGTGAGCGCGTGTTCGACGCGACCTTGGCAGTCGAGCAACTCGGTGCCCGCAAGGTAACGATCGAGGTCACTCATGTCGGCCGACCGCCTGATCGGGCGCCACGCACCCGGTCGCCCCGAACGAGATGATCGACGCTTCCGGAGGTGGTCTCCAGGCACGGTCCACGGTTGACATGCAACGACA
>JBJTWK010000022.1:0-32786 GCA_046081705.1 Actinomycetes bacterium
CGGCGGATCCGCATGCGGAGCGGCACCTGCTCCTGCACTCACTGTCGGGGACGGTGAAGGCCCTCAAGACCGAGACCGACCGGGTCGTGGCCCGGGCGACGGATCACGGGCAGGCCGAGCAGGACAAGGTCCACAGGACCCGCTACGTGCTTCACCACGTCGCCCGCGACGGCGCGTTCTGCCTCGAAGCGCGGCTCACGAAGGTCGCGGGTGCGAAGGTCGTCGAAGCCCTCGAGCACTACGCCAGGATCGAGTTCGAGACCGCTCGCGGCACCGGGGTCTGGGCCCACCACAGCACCTACCTCGCGGACGGGCTGGTCGCCATGTGCGAGGACGCCCGCCACGGCGGCGCGCGCCGGGCGCGTGGCACGGGAACGAGCACGCGTGCCGGCGCAGGTCAGTGCCGCGGCGCGACGTTCGGCGCCGGCGCTGGTGGTCGCAACGTCGTGAGCGCGGGCGCAACCGCCGGCAGCGAAGAAGGCACAGCAGCTCGCACGGGCGAGCACGGTGACGCAGGCCTCGACGATGCGACCGCTGCGTCACGCAGTACCGAGCGTTCCGGGCCGCTCGCGTTGGTCGAGGTGCGCGTGGACCACGCCGCACTCGCCCGGGGCCGCGTCGAGGGTGGCGAGGTCTGCGAGATCGATGGGCTCGGACCGATCCCGGTCGCGGAGGCCCAACGCCTCGCGAGCGACTCCATCCTGCGAGTCCTCCTCGTCGATGGCGGCGTCGTGAAGAAGATCTCATCCACGACCCGGTCGATCCCGCCCCGACTCAAGCGGGTGATCGTGGACCGTGACCGCACCTGTGTGGTGCCGGGCTGTGATGTGTCGTGGAACCTCGAGATCGACCACCGGATCCCCTTCGCCCAGGGCGGTCGCACCGACGAGGAGAACCTCGCCCGCCTGTGTCACGAGCACCACCGCCAGAAGACCGCCGGGAAGGCGATCCTGGAACGTTGGGAGGACGACCGGGGACGCCCCCGCTGGGCCTGGCACCCGACAACGAGACCGAACCAACCCCCGCCACTCTCGTTCGAGGAACGCTGGCCGAATCTGTGGACCGGCTGACCCCACGGGGATCGGTCGGTCGGACCCGGTGGGTGGCGGACGAGCAGGGTCGGTCCGAGGACCGCGCACGTCGCGCGCCGTCGTGGAGCGTGGTCCGGGTCGCCGTCTAGCCTCGCCGGCATGTCGAACATCCCGCAGATGAACACGCTCCGCTTCGAGCAGGACGGCCACGTCGCCCGCCTCACGATGCACCGCCCCGAGAAGCTCAACGCGTTCAGCGTCGAGATGTGGGACGAGATGCGAGCGCTCGGCGAGTGCCTCGTCGCCGACCCGGGTGACGTCCGGGCCCTCGTCCTCATCGGCGAGGGTCGGGCGTTCTCGAGCGGCATCGACACCAGCGTGTTCGCCGAGCGCGGGGACTTCGGTTCGGTCGGCGAGGGTGGCGGCTCCGATGCGCCGCGTGGCCGCGACCCGTGGATCGACACGGTGCTGCGGACCCAGGACGCGTACAACTGGCTCGAGGAGGCCCCGTTCGCGACCATCGCGGCGGTGCGCGGCTACGCGCTCGGCGCCGGTCTCCAGGCCGCGCTCGCCTGCGACATCCGCGTGTTCGCCCACGGTGTCGACGTCGGGCTGCTCGAGCTGAAGTACGGGATCATGCCGGACCTCGGCGGGACCCAGCGCCTCACGAAGCTCGTCGGGCCCGGCCGGGCCAAGGAGATGATCCTCACCGGCGCCCGTATCGACGGCGAGGAGGCGTACCGCCTCGGCATCTGCGAGCGCTACGTCCCGGACGAGGAACTCGAGAGCACGGTCGACGCGCTCGCAGCCCGCATCGCGGCGCAGCCCCCGATCGCCGTGCGCACCTCGAAGCGCGCGGTCGAGGCGGCCACCCACCTCTCGCTCCGGGACGGCCTCATGTACGAGGCGACCGGTCAGACCGAGTGCATGCGGTCCGCCGACATGCGCGAGGCGATCACCGCCTTCGTCGAGGGCCGCCCGCCCATGTACGAGAACCGCTGACCCGACGCACCGCAGCGCTTGCGGCGTGCTGGGGGGAGACCCGTCGGTGCGCGCGACGGGGTCTAGCCTGCAGGCCCATGTCGTCCGTGCGCGTCCGTCCCGGTGAGCCGCTGCGCGGTGCCGTGCGCGTGTCGGGCGCGTCGAAGAACTCGGGCTGCAAGCAACTCGCCGCCGCCCTGCTCGCCGAGGGGACCACGACGATCACGAACGTGCCGTCGGTCGCCGACCTCGAGGTCATGCTCGAGGTGCTCACGGCCATGGGGGTCGGGGTCGAGCGGCTCGGGCCGGCCGCGCTGCGCCTCGACACGTCGGGGGAGCTGAGTCCGGAGGCGCCGTACGAACTCGTGACGATGATGCGCGCGTCGATCAACGTGCTCGGTCCGCTCCTGGCCCGGTGCGGCGAGGCCCGTGTGGCGATGCCGGGCGGCGACAACATCGGTCAGCGCAAGCTCGATATGCACTTCCGCGGGCTCGAGGCGATGGGCGCGAAGCTCAGCGTGACCCACGGCTACATCGAGGCGTCGGCCCACGGGCTCCACGGCGCGCGGATCGTGCTCGAGTTCCCGAGCGTCGGCGCGACCGAGAACCTCCTCACGGCCGCGGTCCTCGCCGAGGGCGTCACCACCATCGAGAACGCCGCCCGCGAGCCGGAGATCCGCGACCTCGCCACCTTCCTCAACCGGATGGGTGCACGCGTCCACGGGGCCGGCACCTCGACCATCGAGGTCGAGGGCGTCCGCGAGCTCGCGAGCGTCGACACCGAGCTCTGCGGCGACCGCATCGAGGCCGGCACCTACCTCACCGCGCTCGGGGTCGCCGGGGGCGAGATCGAGCTCGAGGGCATCCGCCTCGATCAGCTCGAGATGGTCGTCGTCAAGCTCCGCGAGATGGGCATGCGGATCGACGCCACCGATCGCGGTCTGCGCGCCCGATCGAATGCCCGGCTGGCGTCGGTCGACGTGGCGACCCTGCCCTTCCCGGGGTTCGCCACCGACTTCATGCCGATGACGGTCGCCCTGCTCGCCGTGTGCGACGGCACGGCGATCGTGAGCGAGAACGTCTTCGACAACCGGTTCTCCTTCATCGGGGAGCTCCGCCGCATGGGGGCCGACATCCGTACCGAGGATCGCCACGCGGTCGTGCGCGGCGTGCCCCGGCTCTCGGGCGCCCCGGTCCGGGCGTTCGACGTGCGGGCGGGGGCGGCGCTCGCGATCGCCGGCCTCGGCGCCGAGGGCGAGACGATCGTCCACGACTGGCACCATGTCGACCGCGGCTACGTGGACCTCCCGGCCCGACTCGCCGATCTCGGAGCGTGGGTCGAGCGCGTCTGAACCCGCCCGTCGTCATCGGCCTCCGACCCGCGGCCCGGCCACCCGCCGAGCCGCCCATCGGCCCGACGGTCCACCCCGGGGCGCGGCGGCCACCGGTCCGGGGTGGCTCGGGAAGCCGTGGCAGACTGCTGGGGTTGTTCCGTGGGGACGGCCGAGTGGCCGACCGACCGACGCACAGGACGAGGTGGTGGCGATGAGCGACACGATGGTGGCTGGCGTGCTCGACGCGATCGAGGCGATCCGACCTGCGCTCCAGGCCGACGGTGGCGACATCGTCTTCAACACGATCGACGACGACGGCGTCGTGCACGTGAGCCTCGTCGGTGCCTGCGGCACCTGCCCGGTGTCGACCATGACGCTCAAGGCGGGCGTGGAGCGGATCATCATGGACCGCGTCCCCGGGGTGACCGAGGTCGTCGCCGACAACGCCGAGTGACCGACCCGGACTGACGGACCGCCGATGCCACCGGATCCCGCGGCGCTCGTCGAGCGCGCCGTCACCGGCGACCGCGGTGCGGTCGCCAAGCTCATCTCGATCGTCGAGGCCGGTGGCCCGCGCTCCTTCGAGGTCGCGGGCCTGCTCCACCCCCACACGGGTCGGGGCTACACGATCGGCCTCACCGGCGCGCCGGGGGCGGGCAAGTCGAGCCTGACCGACGCGCTCATCGGCCGCATCCGGGCCGACGGTGACGAGGTCGGCGTGGTGGCGATCGACCCGACGAGCCCGTTCACGGGTGGGGCGATCCTCGGCGATCGGGTGCGGATGCAGGAGCACGCGCTCGACCGCGGCGTCTACATCCGGTCGATGGCGACCCGGGGGCACCTCGGCGGGCTGGCGCTCGCGACCCCGCAGGCCGTGCGGGTGCTCGACGCCGCCGGGAAGCCCTGGATCATCATCGAGACGGTCGGCGTCGGACAGGTGGAGGTTGAGATCGTCGGCACCGCCGACACCACCGTGGTCGTCGTGAACCCCGGCTGGGGCGACGGTGTGCAGGCGAACAAGGCCGGTCTCATGGAGATCGCGGACGTGTTCGTGGTCAACAAGTGCGACCGTGACGGGGCGGCCGAGACGGTGCGCGACCTCGAGATGATGCTCGACCTCTCGGGCCATCCCGAGTGGCGGGCCCCGATCGTGCAGACCGTGGCGACCACCGGCCGCGGCGTCGACGAGTTCTGGGCCGCCATCCGCAGCCACCGCGAGTTCATGCTCGACCAGGACCGGCTCGCCGGTCGTCGGGACCAGCGGACCCGCGAGGAGTTGCGCAAGATCGTGCTCGCCCGCCTCATCGACGCGGCCGACGCCCGCTGCTCGGGTCCGGCGTTCGAGACGCTCGTGCGCGAGGTGGCCGAGCGGCGCACCGACCCCTACACCGCCGCGGCGAGCCTCATCGGCGACTGACCCGGCCGGACCCGGGGCCGCCCCGGGGTCGTCGGCCCGGCGCGCCGCTAGCCTGCGCGCCCATGGCTGACTCCACCTCCTCCGATCCGCTCGTCCTCACGGAACGCCACGACGACGGCGTCGCGGTCCTCCGGCTCAACCGGCCGCCGATGAACCCGCTGTCACGTGCGCTGCTCACCGAACTCGGCGACGCGGCGCTCGCCCTCGCCGCCGATCCGAGCGTGCACGCGGTGCTCGTGCTCGGATCGGAGAAGGCCTTCGCCGCCGGGGCCGACATCACCGAGTTCGACGGTCCGGATGCGGCGGCCGAGATCGGTGCGATCTTCCGTCGGGCGTTCGACTCCCTCGCGGCCATCGGACGTCCGGTGGTCGCCGGGGTGCGCGGGTTCGCACTCGGCGGGGGCATGGAGTTGGCGCTCGCCTGCGACCTGCGGGTCGCGGCGCCGAACGCGCGCTTCGGTCAGCCCGAGATCCTGCTCGGCATCATCCCGGGTGCCGGCGGGACGCAGCGCCTGCCGCGGCTCGTCGGCCCGGCCCGGGCCAAGGATCTCGTGTGGACGGGTCGCAACCTGCGCGCCGAGGAGGCGCTCGGCTGGGGTCTCGTCGACCGCGTCCTCGAGGACGAGGACTTCGAGGCGGCGGCCCTCGCGTTCACACGGTCGCTGGCCACCGGTGCGGTGGTCGCGATGGGGCTGGCGAAGCGGGCGATCGACGCCGGGCTCGACACGGACCTTGCCGCCGGGCTCGGGCTCGAGGCGGACGCCTTCGTCGAGGTGTTCCGGACCGAGGACGCCCGCACCGGCGTCGCGTCGTTCCTCGAGCACGGCCCGGGGCGGGCGACCTTCTCCGGCCGCTGAGGCCCGGAGGCCCCGGTACCCCGATCGGTCGGGCGGCGGTCCCGATCAGGCGGTGGCGCTGACGTCGTCGCGATCGACGGCGGTGGCGCGGGAGTCGAGTCGCGCCGCAGTGGCCTCGCGCTCGGCCTTGGCCTTGAGGCGGCTGAGGTTCGCGCGCCAGATGCGCTGGAGCACGGGGCGCCCGGCCCGCTCGCCGGCGGTGCCACCCATCCACCACGGGAAGTGGAGTTCCTCGTCCCAGCAGAAGATCGTGCGGCCGCGGCCGTCGTCCTCGAGCTTGAAGTGGCCGCGCCCGGTCACCACGCCGCGGTGTTCGATGCCCATGCGGCGCGCCGGCTCCCACTCGGTGACGGTCATGACGTCGGTGGTCACGAGCGGACCCACCCGGGTGCGGCACTCGAACTCTGTTCCCACCCCCTGACGCTGCTCGGTCACGAAGGTGATCGAGTCGGCATCCGCCATCCACTCGGTGTGCGTCGCCACGTCCTCGACGGAGGCCCAGACCTCCTCGGGGGTGCAGTCGATCACTGTGCAGAGGTGGATTCGCACGTGGGGTCGCTCGCTCTCAACGCGGACGCCGCCGACTCCGGCGGCATCGGGTTCACCAGGATGCCGGTGCCCAGCTCGAAGCCCGCATGGACCCCCAGCCGTGGCACGACCTCTACGAACCAGCGGCCCGACCCGGATGGAACGTCCGGGAGGTCGGTGTGGATGATGACGTTGTGGGCGAAGGGGCCCAAGGTGGTGGCGAGGCGGGCGAGGGCCCTGCGCAGGAGGACTGCGATCTCCCCGATCTCGGCGTCGGTGGCCGCCTCGAACCCGGGGCGGGGAGCCGCGTGGGCGAGGCGGACCCCCCAGGGCCAGCCCGAGGCGGGCGGGCACCAGGCCACGGCCCCGCCCTCCTCGTCGACGACGCAGTCGGCGGCGCGCGCCGCCGCGAGATCGAGGTCGATGGGGTCGGCGCCGAGTGCCGCGGCCCGCTCGCCCCGTTCGAGCACGAGGGGCGGCACGACGTCGACGGCGATGAGCTGGGCGTGCGGGTGGGCGATCGAGGCCCCGGCCGCCCGACCGTGGTTGATGAGCGCCTGCACGTGGGCGTGCCCCGCGCCGAGGTGGGCCCGGACCCGGTCGCGCAGCACCGTGAGCACCTCGATCGCCGCGGCGTCGCGCAGCGCGCCGAACGGCGCGTCGTGGTCGGGGGAGAGGACGACGACCTCGTGCGCGCCGGTCGCACCGGGCCGCGCGCCCGGCGCGCCGACCACCGGGTAGAGGTTCGGGACGACGCGCACGTGCCAGCCGGGTCCGTCGGCCGCCCCGGCGCCGGTGCGCGTGACCTCCGACGGCGTCTCGTGCTCGTTGCCGGGGCAGAACGGGCAACCGCCCGGAGGGGTCGCGTCGGCGGGTCGTGCGGTGGTGTGGGGGCGGGCCGCGCGCCCGGGCGCGACGATCACCGGGGTGCCGGTCACCGGGTCGACGCGCAGTTCGGCGCCGATGGGGTCCGGCGCTCCCGGTGCCGTGGTCATGGCGGGGAGGCTACGTCGGCCGGCGCCCGGGGGTCCGGGGCGTACGCTCCGGACCATGGCCACGCGGTTCCTCGTCATCGGTGGCGGTCCGGCCGGGCAGACCGCGGCGAGCGTGGCCGCAGGTCTCGGTGCGGACGTCACGCTCATCGAGCGCGACGTGCTCGGTGGTGCGGCGCACCTGTGGGACTGCGTGCCGTCCAAGGCGATGATCGCGACCGGGGGCGAGCTCATGGCGCTGCTCCGGTCCGAGGACATGGGCATCGATGCGGCGGCCGGGGTCGTCGACGTCGACGCGCTGCGGTCCCGCATGCGCGCCATCCAGGACCACCTGCGCGACGACGTCGAGACGCTGCTCGTGAGCCAGGGGGTGCGCATCCTGCGCGGGTCGGGCCGCCTCGCCTCACCGACGACCGCCGTGCTCGAGTACGACGGGCGCACGGAGACCCTCGAGTTCGACGCGGCGCTCCTGTCCACCGGATCGCGGCCCCGCATACCGGAGTGGGTCGAGCCCGATGGCGATCGGATCCTCACGACGCGCGACGCCTACCCACCGCCCGTCGTCCCCGACCACGTCGTGGTCGTCGGGTCCGGGGTGACCGGGGTCGAGTTCGCCCACATGTTCACCACGTTCGGCTCGAAGGTGAGCCTCGTCGTGTCGCGCCAGCAGGTGCTGCCGTCGAAGGACCCCGAGGTCGCCGCGGTGCTCGAGGCCTCGTTCCTCGATCGGGGCGTCGAACTGCACAAGGGCGCCCGGGCCACCCTGATCCGGCGCGAGGGCGACGGGGTCGTCGTCGAGTGTGCGGACGGGCGGGTCGTGCGCGGGTCCCACGCGCTCCTGGCGATCGGATCGATCCCGAACTCCGACGGCCTCGGTCTCGAGGCGGCCGGGCTCGCGACCACCGACTGGGGGACGGTCCCGGTCGACCACAACTGCCGCACGGCGGTGCCGGGGATCTACGCGGCCGGGGACCTGTCCGGCAGGTTGCCGCTCTCGAGCGTGGCGTCGATGCAGGGCCGCAAGATCGCGGAGCACGCGATGGGCCTGCACGCGAGGGCGCACCGTCACCTCGACTACGACAAGGCGGCCTCGGCGATCTTCACGGTGCCCGAGATCGCCGACGTCGGGCTCGCCGAGGCCGACGCCTTCGCGAGCGGTCGGAAGATCCGGGTGACGAAGGTGCCGTTCGCGGCGAACGCCAAGGCGCTCATCTCGGGCGATCCCCGAGGCTTCGTGAAGGTGATCTCGGATCCGGCGACGGGCGTGGTGCTCGGCGGTTCGATCGTCGGGGAGCACGCGGCCGAACTCATCAGCGTGCTCGCGGTGGCGGTCACGAACGGCCTGCGGACCCAGGACATCGTCGAGAGCCTGCTCGTGCACCCCTCGCTCGCCGAGGCGATCGTCGAGGCGTCCTTCTAGACGGTCTCAGTGCGACTCGTCGCGCGCCTCAGGGCGCGGTGACCTCGCCCCCCAGCACCGTCACGGCCCGGCCCGCGAGTTCGACGCGGTCGCCGAGATCCCGACAGTGCAGGATCCCACCTCGGGCCGAGGCCTGGCGCGCGAGGAATTCGGATCGCTCGAGGCGGGCCGACCAGTACGGCACGAGCACACAGTGCGCCGATCCGGTGACCGGGTCCTCGGGGATGCCGGAGCCCGGCACGAACACCCGCGACACGATGTCGACCTCGCCCGCACCCGGCGCGGTCACGATGACGCACCCGTCGCCGATCGACGCGAGTGCGTCGATGTCGGGCCGCAGCGCCTCGACCGTCGCGGCGTCGTCGACCTCGACGAGCAGCCACTTCGCAGCCGCGGCCACCGTTCGCGCCGCGCCGAGCCCGAGGGCGTCGAGCAGGCCCGGAGGAGGTTCGATCAGCTCCGCCGGCGCGGCCGGGAGATCGAGGGCGATGCGCTCGCCACGGAGCCTGCAGGTGAGCGCGCCCGACCGGGTGCTGAAGGTGATCGCGTCGTCGGCGAGCCCGGTCGTGAACGCGACGTGCGCCGCCGCGAGGGTCGCGTGGCCGCAGAGGTCGACCTCGACCGCCGGGGTGAACCAGCGCATCGGGTACGCCCCGTGCGCGTCACGCGTGTCGGTGCGCACGAACGCGGTCATCGAGATGCCGAACTCGCGGGCGAGGTCCTGCATCCACGGGTCGCCCGGGTCGTGGTCGCACAGCACGATCGCGGCGGGGTTGCCGGTGAACGCGGTGTCGGTGAACGCGTCGACCCAGTGGACGGAGAGGCTCATGCGCCGACCCTACGCGGTGACCCGATCGGGACGGCCCGGAATCCCGCGTCGTCGTGACCGGCGCGGGTGCGGATCACTCGATCGTGAGGAGGGTGTCTCCCGCGCTCACGGTCTGGCCCGGCTCGACCCGGACCTCCTTGACCGTGCCGGCGCGCTCGGCCGTGATGGAGTTCTCCATCTTCATGGCCTCGAGCACGAGGAGGGAGTCCCCCCCGGCCACGGTCTGGCCGGCCTCGACGAGCACCTTGACGATGGTGCCCTGCATCGGCGCGGTGATCGTGCCGTCGCCGCCCCCGCCCCCGGTCGAGCCGCCTGCGGGCTTCGGCTTCGAGGACCGCTTCGCGCTCGAGGCCGCGGCCACCGGGGCGTCCGGGAGCCAGACCTTCACGCCGAAGCGGCGACCGTCGACCTCAACCGGCACCTCACGGGCGACGAGGTCGTCGCCCTCGGGCGCCGCGGTGTCGCCGGCGCTGCTCGTGATGCCCGACAGGTCGACCTGGGTCTCGAGCCAGCGGGTCGAGTGGGTGTTGTTCGCGAAGTCGGGGTGCTCGAGGACGACCCGCTGGGCGGGGATCGTGGTGTGCACGCCGTCGATCGAGAACTCGTCGAGGGCGCGCAGCATGCGCACGCGCGCCTGCTCGCGGTCGGGGGCCCACACGATGAGCTTGCCGACGAGGTTGTCGTAGTACTGGCTCACCTCGTCGCCGGGCTCGTAGCCGCCGTCCCACCGCACGCCGGGGCCGGCGGGCAGGTGCAGGGCGTTCACCGGACCGGGGGACGGCAGGAACCCCTTCGCCGCGTTCTCGGCGTTGATCCGGCACTCGATGGAGTGGCCCGTGAGGGTGACCTCGTTCTGGGTGATCGAGAGCGGCAGGCCGGAGGCGACCCGGATCTGCTCGCGGACGAGGTCGAGCTGCGTGACCATCTCGGTGACGCAGTGCTCGACCTGCAGGCGGGTGTTCATCTCGAGGAAGAAGAACTCGCCGTCCTGGTAGAGCATCTCGACGGTGCCCGCGTTCACGTACCCGGTGGCCTTGGCGACCTGCACTGCGGCCTCGCCCATCGCCCGACGGATCTCGATGGGCAGGTCGCCGGCCGGTGCCTCCTCGATGAGCTTCTGGTGGCGGCGCTGCACGGAGCAGTCGCGATCGCCGAGGTACACGGCGTTGCCGTGCTGGTCCGCGAACACTTGGATCTCGATGTGGCGCGGGTGGGTGAGGTACTTCTCGAGGTAGGCCTCGTCGCGCCCGAAGTAGGCGAGCGCCTCGCGCTGGGCCGACTCGAGGGCGGCCGCGGCCTCCTCGGCCGAGTCGACGACCTTCATGCCCCGTCCGCCCCCGCCGTACGCGGCCTTGATCGCGACCGGCCAGCCGTACTGCTCGCCGAACGCGATGACGTCGGCCGGCCCGGTGACGGAGTCGGTCGTGCCGGGCACGCTCGCCACGTCGCCGCGGGCGGCGGCCCTGCGGGCTGAGATCTTGTCGCCCATGTCCTCGATGGCCTCGGGCGGCGGACCGATCCACGCGACGCCCATCGCGGTGACCGCCCGGGCGAAGTCGGGGTTCTCGGAGTAGAAGCCGTAGCCGGGGTGGACGCCGTCGGCGCCGGAGCGCTCGATGACCTCGATGATCTTGTCCTGGTTGAGGTACGACTCGGCCGCGGTCTGGCCCCCGAGTGCGTAGGCCTCGTCGGCGAACCGCACGTGGAGCGCGTCGCGGTCGACGTCGGAGTAGACGGCGACGGTCGTGATGCCCATCTCCCGGCACGTCCGCATGACCCGGACGGCGATCTCGCCCCGGTTCGCGATGAGGATCTTCTGCAGCACTGGGGCGATTCTCCCGATGTGACGGATGAGGGGCGGGCCGTATCCTACGGGGCGTGTCCTGCGCCGCTGCCACTCCGCACGGGACCGGCCCGCTGGGCCCGGTCCGCCACCTCGCCGAGGTCGACTCGACCAACCGGTACGCCCTCGACGCGGCCCGCGCGGGCGAGGCGTCGGGCCTCGTCGTGGTCGCCGACCACCAGACCGCCGGGCGCGGTCGGCTGGGTCGCACCTGGGAGGCGCCGGCCGGGGCGTCGCTCCTCATGTCGGTGCTGCTGCGGCCCGCGCTCCGCCTCGAGGCGATGCACCTGCTCACGATGGCGGCCGGCCTCGCCGTGGCCGAGGCCGTCGCCGAGGTCGCCGGGTTCACGCCGACCCTCAAGTGGCCGAACGACCTCCTCGCCGGGGATCGCAAGCTCGCCGGGATGCTCACCGAGGCCGAGGTGAGCGACGGGGCGGTGACGGCGGTGGTGGTCGGGATCGGCGTCAACGTGCAGTGGACGGACTTCCCGCCCGAGATCGCGGAGACCGCGACGGCGTGCAACCTCGTGGCCGGGCGTGACGTCCCGCGCGACGCGCTCCTCGACGCCTTCCTCGCCCGCTATGGCGAACGGCTCGCCGACCTCGACGCGGTGCCCGACGACTACCGGTCCCGGCTCGGCACCCTCGGGCAGCGGGTGCGGATCGAGCTCGCCGACGAGACGTTCGAGGGCGAGGCGGTCGGGGTGGCCGACGACGGCGCACTCGAGGTCCGCACCGCCGCCGGCACGTCCCGCGTCGTGGCGGCGGGCGACGTGGTCCACCTCCGCCCGGCCTGATCGGTCCGCCGCTCCGCGAACTTTGGAGACGTTCCGTCGTTCACGTGACGGAACGTCTCCAACGTTGGGGAATCGGCCGGTCAGGGGTCGAGGTCGTCGGCGAGGAGGTTGCGCCAGGCCGTCTGCAGCCGCGAGGTGATCGGCCCGGGGGCCGATGCGAGCGCGTGCCCGTCGACCCGCGCGATCGGGTGAACCTCGCGGGTGCTCGACGTGAGGAAGGCCTCCTCGGCGGTGGCGAGTGCGTCCACCGGCAGGTCCCGCTCGGTGCCGGCGAGGCCGATGCGCTCGCACAACACGAGCACGAGGTCGCGGGTGACGCCGGCGAGGCAGCCGCTCGCGAGCGGCGGCGTGCAGAGTTCGCCGTCGACCACGAGGAACACGTTCGAACCCGTGCCCTCGCAGAGCGCATCCTGGGTGTTCGGGAAGATCGCCTCACCGGCACCGCGCTCGTGCGCGTACGCGAGCGCCCGCACGTTCTCGGCGTACGAGGTGGTCTTGAGACCCGCCGTCGCGCCGCGCTCGTTCCGGCACCACGGCACGGTGACCACGTCCGCGGTCGCCGGCCAGGCCCGCAGCTCGCCCGACGCGATCACCACGGTCGGGGGCACCGAGCCCCGCTCGGACCCGAGGGGCGCGACCCCGCCGGTCACGGTGATGCGCAGGCGCGCGTCGGGGCGCCCGTTCGCCCCGATGACCGCATCGGCCGCGGCGCGCAGGGTGGCGCCGTCGGGCGGCACGAGGCCGAGCGCGCCCGCCGACCGGCCGAGGCGGGCGATGTGGCGGGTCCACGCGAACGGCACTCCGTCGTACACCCGCAGCGTCTCGAACACCCCGTCGCCGGTGAGGAGCCCGTGGTCCAGCGGCGAGATGCGGGCGGCCTCGTCGTCGACGAGCGCACCGTCGACCCAGATCGTCATGGCGCGCCGACCCGACCGGGGGCGTCCGCCGTGCTCCCGGCCGCGGCGAGGAGGCGGGCCGCCTTGAGCTCGGTCTCGGCCCACTCGGCCGCCGGGTCGGACCCCACGGTGATGCCGGCCCCGGTGCCGAAGGTGGTGCGGTCGGTGATCGTGAAGGTCCGGATCGCCACCGCGAGGTCGGCGCGGTGGCGCTCGGTGTCGATCCAGCCGACCGCGCCGCAGTAGTAGCCCCGCGTCACGGGCTCGAGGTCCTCGATGATGCGCAGCACGCGCGGCTTCGGAGCACCGGTCACGGAGGCGGGCGGGAACGTGGCGCGCAGCAGGTCGCCGAGCCCGACGCCCGGGACGAGGCGACCCTCGACCGTGCTCACGAGGTGGTGGAGCCCCGGGTGCGGTTCGAGCGCGCACAACGCAGGAACCGAGATCGATCCCGGGGAGCACACGCGCCCGAGGTCGTTGCGGGCGAGATCCACGATCATCACGTTCTCGGCCCGGTCCTTCGCGCTCTCGAGCAGGTCGGCGGCGTCGCGCGCGGTGCCCTTGATCGGTCGCGTCTCCACCCGACGCCCCTCGAGCCGGAGGAAGCGCTCGGGGGACGCGGACACGACGGCGAGATCCGCCGCGCGGATGAGTGCGGCGTGGGGCGCGGGGTTGTGGCGGTCGAGCGCGTCGAACAGTTCGACCGGATCGGCGGCGCGATCGTGGTGGAGGGTCCGGGTCAGATTCGCCTGGTAGCACTCGCCGGCGCGTTCGAGCCCGATGATCTCGGCGACCGCGGCCTCGTACGCCCGGCGGTCCATCGACGAACGCCACGCGCCGGCGAGGCCGATCGAACCCGTCCGCGGGGTGGCGGTGTCGAGCGCGGCGCGCAGGAGGCGGGCCCCCGCGCCCGCACCGTGCACGACCGGCGCGCGATCGGGTGCGAGCACCAATCGGGCCGCGAAGCGCGTGAGGTGCAGATCGGGCACGTCGCGGGGGAGCGGGGGGCGTCCGGTCGGTTCGATGTGGCGGCCGAGTTCGTAGGCGATCGCCCCGGCCCACCAACCGGGCGTCAGCGCGCCGAGTGCGGTGAGCGCCGCGGGACCGTCGAGGCGCAGGCGCTCGACCGGATCGACCGCGATGACCGTTCGGGCGCCGTCCCGGACGACGGCGAGATCCTCCGACGGATCGAGGACGCGCAGGAGGGAACCGGCGAGCACCGCCCCGACGTTACCCGGCGTGATGGCGCAGATCGTCCGCGACCCGCGAGGGGTGGCGGGGTCCGCGCCGGTAGGCTCAGATCCTCATGGCGTCGTCCCCCCGGCCAGGTGTGCGTTCCCATCCGTTCGTCGCGCGGTACCTCGTCGCGCTCGGCGTCACCTTCGCGACCCTGTTCACGGGGGTGGTGGCGGTCAACGTCGCCGTCAATCAGAAGCTGGCGGGGATCGGCCGGGTCGACGGCCTCGAACTGCCGAGCAGCCCGGGGAAGGCCGGCAACTTCCTCGTGCTCGGCTCCGACTCGCGTTCCTTCGTGCAGAACCAGACCCAGATCGACGCCTTCGGGTCCACCTCCGACGCGGGCGGCACCCGGTCCGACACCCTCATGATCGTCCACATCGATCCGGACGCCAAGAAGTCGCTCCTCGTGTCGATCCCGCGCGACACGCTCGTCGATATCCCGGGGCAGGGCAAGCAGAAGATCAATGCGGCGTTCAACGACGGACCGCAGAAGGTCATCGACACGATCGAGCAGAACTTCGACGTCCCGATCAACCACTACGTCGAACTCAACTTCGAGGCCTTCATCGGCGTGGTGAACGCGATCGGTACCGTGCCCGTCTACTTCCCGGCCCCGGCCCGCGACGCGTTCTCCGGCCTCAACGTGCAGAGCGCGCCGGCCTGCGTCCGCCTGAACGGCGACGCCGCCCTCGCCTACGTGCGGGCCCGCCACCTCGAGTTCTACGACTCGTCGACGAAGCGCTGGTCCTACGCGGACGCGATCCCGGACATCGGCCGGATCGGCCGACAGCAGAACTTCATCCGGCGCCTCGGGGTCGTCGCGGCGCAGAAGGCCGGCCGCAACCCGTTCACCGCCAACCGGATGGCCAACGCGGTCATCCCGAAGCTCACCGTCGACCAGGGACTCGGGCGCGGCGACATCTTCGCCCTCGTCAACACGTTCCGGACCGTCGACCCCTCGGACACGTCGAGCATCGAGATGGTGACGCTCCCCACCGAGGGCGGACCGACCTACAACGGCCAGTCGGTCCTCTACCTCGACCAGCCCAACGCCGAGGCGACCCTCGCCCGTCTGCGGACCTTCGGCGAGGCCGACGGGACGACGCAGTCGACTGAACCGATCCGGGTGTCCCCGTCGCAGGTACGGGTGCGGGTCCTCAACGGATCGAGCACCTCGGGCCTCGCCGGGCAGACGCTCACCGAACTGCAGCGCTACTCGTTCCAGCCCGCGGGCTTCGGCAACGCGGCACGGGTCTCGGCGACCCAGATCCGGTACCGGCCGGGACGCCTCGACAGCGGCCGCCTCGTGCAGCAGTACCTCGGTGGCGTCGGCACGCTCACCGAGGACCGGTCGCTCGTCGATGCCGACGTCGCGATCGTCATCGGGCCGGACTTCGGATCGGTGCGCGCCCCGGGTTCGACCGGTGCGAACGCCCCGAAGCCCTCGACCACGACGCGTCCGTCGTCGAGCGGCGGCACGGCCCCCGCGCCGACGACCCCGGAGTGCTGATCCGTCCGGATCGCGCACCGATCGCTCCTGAGGTCCTCCGGTCCGGGGCCCTCCGGGGCGGTCCTAGACTCCTGCGCCGTGAGTGATGTCGCCGTCATCGGAGCCGGGTACGTCGGGTTGACGACCGCCGCGTGCCTGGCCCACCTCGGGCACCGGGTCGTGGCCGCCGACATCGACGCCACGAGGGTCGAGCGCCTCAACCGGGGCGAGATCCCGATCCACGAGGACGGCCTGCCGGAACTCGTGCACGAGGGCCTCGAGTCGGGCCGACTCCGGTTCGTGGTGGGCGCCTCCGTCGCCATCCCCGACGCCGAGTTCGTGTTCCTCTGCGTGCCGACGCCCCAGGGCGACGACGGCGCGGCCGACCTCTCCTTCGTCGAGCGGGTGGTCCGTGAGATCGCCGAGCACCTCCGCCCCGGTTCGGTCGTCATCAACAAGTCGACCATGCCGGTGGGCTCGACCCGCACCGTCCAACGGATCCTGAGCGAGGAGGGGGCCTCCATCGACGAGATCGGGGTCGCCTCCAACCCGGAGTTCCTCCGGGAGGGCACCTCGGTGCGCGACTTCCTCCAGGCGTCCCGGGTCGTCGTGGGGTGCGACAACCCGGCGACCGCGGTGCGCGTCAGCGAGCTGTACTCCGGGGTCCGCGCCCCGATCGTGGTCACCGACCCGGCCTCGGCCGAGATGATCAAGTACGCCTCGAACGCGTTCCTCGCCACGAAGATCTCGTTCATGAACGCGGTCGCCAACCTGTGCGAGGCCGTCGGGGCCGACGTCAACGAGGTCGCCCTCGGCATGGGCTACGACCCGCGCATCGGCTTCGAGTTCCTCCAGCCCGGACCGGGCTACGGCGGCTCCTGCTTCCCGAAGGACACCGCCGCGCTCATGCACACGGCCCGCCGGGCCGAGGCCGACTTCCCGCTGCTCCAGGGCGTCATCGACGGCAATCGCGAGCAGCACGACCGCATGGTCGCCAAGGCCCGGCGCCTCGCCGGGGGTTCGCTCACCGGCGTCGACGTCGGGGTCTGGGGCCTCACGTTCAAGGCCAACACCGACGACGTGCGCGACTCGCCCGCGGTCTACATCGTGCGGCGCCTCCTCAAAGAGGGTGCAGTCATCCGGGCCTACGACCCGGCGGCCCGGGCCGATGCGGTGGACCTTGCCGGCCTCACCCGGGTCGACACCGCGCTCGAGGCCGCCAAGGGGGTCGACCTCCTCGTCGTGCTCACGGAGTGGGACGAGTTCCGGTGGATCGACATCACCGAACTCGCCGACGCCGTGCTCACGAAGCGGATCCTCGACACGCGCAACGTGCTCGACGCGGTGGGGCTGCGCCGTCGCGGGTGGGAGTACGAGGGCGTCGGTCGCTGATGCCCCGCGCGGTCGTGACCGGCGGCGCCGGTTTCCTCGGGTCGCACCTCTGCGCCCAACTCCTCGACCGCGGCTACGAGGTGGTGGCGGTCGACAACCTCCTCACCGGGCGTCGCTCGAACCTCGACGAGTTGCTCGGCCGGCCGGGGTTCGCCTTCGTGGAGGCCGACGTGGTCGTCGGGCTCGACGTCCCGGGACCGGTCGACGCCGTGCTGCACTTCGCGAGCCCGGCGAGTCCGCCCGAGTACCTGCGCCTCCCGTTCGAGACCCTCGACGTCGGCTCCATCGGCACCCGACACGCGCTCGAGCTCGCCCGGACCAACGGCGCGCGGTTCCTCCTCGCGTCCACGAGCGAGATCTACGGCGATCCGGAGGTGCACCCGCAGCCCGAGTCCTACTGGGGCAACGTGAACTCCATCGGCCCGCGGTCGGTCTACGACGAGGCGAAGCGCTTCGCAGAGGCGCTCGCCATGGCGTACCTCCGGTACCACGAGGTCGACGTCAAGATCGCCCGCATCTTCAACACGATGGGGCCGCGCATGAAGCCCGAGGACGGGCGCGTCGTCTCGAACTTCCTCGTGCAGGCGATCCAGGGTCGCCCGCTCACGGTCTACGGCGACGGCACCCAGACCCGGTCCTTCTGCTTCGTCGAGGATGAGACCGCCGGCCTCATCGCGCTCATGGAGTCGGCGCACCGGGGACCGATGAACATCGGGAACCCCGACGAGTTCACGATCCTCGAGCTGGCCGAGATGGTGCTCGAGGTGACGGGCGCTGACGTGCCGATCGTCCACGAGGCGCTCCCGGCCGACGACCCGGTGCGCCGTCGGCCCGACATCGCCCTCGCCCGCGCCGTCCTGGGCTGGGAGCCCCGGGTGCCGCTGCGCGACGCGCTCGAGCGCACGTGCGAGTGGTACCGGGACGAATTCGCCCGCACCGGAACCGCGTGAGCCCGCGCTGGGCGGCGGTCGTCGTCGCCTACGAGTCCGGGCCGCTCCTCACCGACTGCGTGTCGGCGCTCCTCGCCGACACGTCGGCCGGGGCCCCGGAGGTCGTCGTGGTCGACAACGGGTCCCACGACGGGTCGATCGAGCGCCTCGAGGCGGCCCACCCGGAGGTCGCTGTGCTCCGGCCCGGCGCGAACCTGGGCTACGCGCGGGCGGCGAACCTCGGCACGGCGGCGACCACCGCCCCGGTGGTGGCCGTCATCAATCCGGACGCAGTGGTGGGTGCGGGTGCCGTCGGGGCGGTCCTCGCCCGGTTCGACGCGGAGCCCGCGCTCGGTGCGGTCGGGCCCCGGATCCTCGAGCCGGACGGGTCGGTGTACCCGAGCGCGCGGCGGGTGCCGTCGACCCGGGACGCGATCGGCCACGCCGTCCTCGGGTCGATCCGTCCGGGCAACGCCGCGACCCGCCGGTACCGTGAGCTCGACGCCGACCCGGAGGTGGCCCGCGAGGTCGACTGGGTGTCGGGGGCGGCCATCTGGTTGCGCCGTGCGGCGCTCGACGCGATCGGCGGCTGGGACGAGGGCTACTTCATGTACGTCGAGGACGTCGACCTGTGCTGGCGGCTCGGCCGCGCCGGGTGGACCGTCGCGTACGAGCCCTCGGCCGTCGTCACCCACGTGCAGGGGGTGAGCACCGCCGGGCACCCGTACCGGATGGTCGTGGCCCACCACCGCTCGACCCTGCGGTTCGCCGGCAAGCGGTGGCGGGGCGTCCGGCGCCTCCTCCTCGCGCCGCTCGTGGCGCTCCTCGCCGTGCGGGCCGGACTCGTCATCGCCGTGCGCTGGGCGCGCCCGGAACGCTCCGTCCCCGGGCTACCCTGACCTCGCCATGGTGAAGACGACGTCCAAGTACAAGCGGGCGAAGATGCGCTCGAAGGCCCGCCGCCCGAAGCGGGGTGGCGCCAACCGCTCGTGGAACCTCGCGATCGCGGCGGTCGTCGTCGTCGGGGTGGTCCTCGTGGTGGTGAGCTCCTCGTCGTACAAGTCGGCGGCGGAGGTCAGCCCGAAGATCGGCGAGCACTGGCACGCCTACCTCGGCGTCAACGTGTGCGGCACGTGGTTGCCGGACGCGCCGGCCTTCGAGGAGGTCGCGGGCTCGACGACCGTGCGGGCGGGCATCCACTCCCACGGCGACGGTCTCATGCACACCCACCCGTTCTCCTCGAGCGAGGCGGGTCGGAATGCCACCACCGGTCGGTTCCTCAAGGAGGGCGGCTGGAAGCTCTCCGAGACGTCGATGACCCTGTGGGACGGCACGACGCACTCGAACGGTGACACCTGCACGATCAGGGGCAAGAAGCAGAAGGCCGTCGTGCAGTGGGCGACCGGCGAGCCCGGCAAGCGGTGGAGCGGCGAGGCCCGGAGCGGGAACCCGAGCGACTACAAGTTCGACGACGACCAGATCGTCGCCGTGTACTTCCTGCCGAAGGGCGCCAAGCTGCCGAAGCCGCCGGGCGCCGACGCCTCGCTCGCGAACATCACCGACGAGGGACCGGCGAACCCCGGGGTGACGGGCCTCACGGGCCTCACCGGGATCTCGGGCCTCACCGGGATCTCGGTTGGCGACATTGTCGCGGGGATCTCCGGGGTCACGGGTGCCGGTGCGACCGGTGCCGCCACGGGCGCGAGCGGAGCGACCGCCACGCCGTGAGGGCCGTCGTCCTCGTCGGGGGTGAGGGCACGCGGCTCCGGCCGCTGACCCTCCGCACCCCGAAGCCGCTGCTGCCGATCGCCAACGTGGCCTTCATCGAGCGCCAACTCACCTGGCTCGCCCGGTACGGCGTCACCGAGGTGACCCTGTCCCTCGGGTACCTGCCGGACGCGTTCACCCGGCACTTCGACGGCGACCGGTTCGGCGAACTGCGACTGCGGTACGCGGTCGAGGACGAGCCGCTCGGCACGGCGGGTGCGATCCGCTTCGCGGCCGAGGGCATCGACGAGCGGATCGTCGTGTGCAACGGCGACGTGCTCACGGACCTCGACCTCGGGGAGATGCTCACGTTCCACGAGGCGCGCGGGGCCGAGGCGACCATCGCGCTCACCCGGGTCGACGACCCGTCGGCGTTCGGTGTCGTGCCGACCCATGAGGACGGCGAGGTCATCGCGTTCGTCGAGAAGCCACCGCCCGGTCAGGCGCCGACGGACTGGATCAACGCCGGGACCTACATCCTCGAGCCGCGCGTGCTCGCTCGGATCCCGGCCGACCTCAACGTGAGCATCGAACGCGAGACCTTCCCGCGCATGCTCGAGCGCCCGGGGCGCCTCTACGCGGTGCCGAGCGACGCGTACTGGCTCGACATCGGGACGCCCGCCAAGTACTCCCAGGCCCAGCGCGACGTGCTCCTCGGGTGCGTCGGTCTGCCGCCGGCGCCCGGCGCAGTCGAACGTGACGCCGGCGTCTGGGTGCAGGGGAGTCCGACGATCGCCGCGGACGTCGCCATCGAGGCGCCGAGCCTCATCGGTGACGGTGCGATCCTCGAGGCCGGGGCCCGGATCGTCGGGTCGGTCATCGGTGCGGGTGCCCGGGTCGGTGCGGGAGCGTCGGTGAGCGGGTCGGTGCTGTTGCCGGGCGCGGAGGTGTCGGCGGGGGCCGACGTCGTCACGACGGCGGTCGACCGGACCGTCGAGCTCGCGTGCGGTTGAGCGCCGGGCCGTCGACGTAGCGCCGGAGATCGTCGAGCGGGACCGGCGGACGGGGTCGGCCGACGTAGGCCGGATCGGCCCGGCCGACGGTCACGAGCGCGTGGGGGAGCCAGTCGACCGGGAGGTCGAGTGCGTCGCGCGCCTCGGCGGGGCAGAACATCGGGGCGGCCACCCAGCACGATGCCCAGTCGTCGGCGGCGACCGCGAGCATGAGGTTCTCGACCGCGGCGCCGAGCGACAGCAGCGCGAGCCCCCACTCCGCGATGCGGCGCGCCTCGTCCGGGTAGTCGTCGAGACCGTCGGTCGTCAGGCACCCGAGCACGAGCGCCGGTGCGCCGGTGATCTTGGCGTGGGACGCGGCGACGAGCGCGTCGACCCGATCGGGGTCGAGGCCGTCGGCGAGCAGGTCGGTCCGCCACCGCTCGCCCATGCCGTCGGCGAGTGCGGCCCTGGCATCCGGATCGTCGAGGGTCACGAAGCGCCAGGGTCGTGAGTGGTGCGGTGCGGGCGCGATGCACGCCGCCTCGACCCAGCGGTCGAGCAGCGCGCGGGGCACGGGCTCGTCCAGGTAGGCGCGGATCGAACGCCGCGCCTCGAGGAAGTCGGGGAGTGCGGTCACCGGAACAGGTCGTCCTGCGGGCGACGGACGAGTTCGCGCACGGAGGACTCCCGGAACCACGCGGGGTCGAGGCCCCGCACGATCGCCACGGCGACCCCGCTCGACTTCCCCATGACGAGTTCGGCGGCGGACGCGATCTCGTCGGCCACCGCGACCTCGGTGACCTGGAGCGCGCGGCCCCGGGCGTCGGCGGTGCCGCGCAGGTCGAGCACTGCGGCGATCCCGGCGACGCCGATGGCCACATCGGTGAGGCCATGGCGCCACGCGCGTCCGAAGGTGTCGGACACGATCACCCCCACGTCCACCTTCTCGACCCCGCGCAGCGCGTCCCGGATCCGTCGGGCCGACCGATCGGCGTCGACCGGGAGCAGGGCGGCGGTGCCGTCCTCGACGTTCGAGAGGTCGATCCCCGCGTTCGCGCACACGAACCCGTGGCTCGTCTCGCTGATCGTGAGGTCGCCGCGTCGGCGCAGGATGCGGACGGACTCGGCCTCGACGAGGGCGCGCTTGGCCGCGGGATCGTCGTGGTCGAGCGGCACGATCCGGCCCTCGGCCTTCGACACGACCTTCTGGGTGACGACGAGACAGTCGCCGTCGTGCAGCGGGGTCCCGGCGGTCCAGGCCGCCCGGGCGATGAGCTCCCCGAGGTCGTCGCCGGCCCGGACCTCGGGGATGCCGAGCAGCGGGATGATCGACAGCGGTTCCACGGCGCGCCGGTTCAGGCGACGGCGTCGAGCGCGTGCTGCGCGAGCGCGGCGGCGACGCGGGCGTCGGTCATGAGGGTCTCGGCGACCACCGGCCGTACGCCGGCCGCGGCCACGTCGGCGGCCCGGCCCGCGTCGCGCTCGTCGATGACGAGGGTCGAGCAGAACGGCGCGTAGATCTCGGCGACGCCGACGCAGGAGACCTCGATGCCGAGCGGGCCCATGAGGCGATCGGCCGGTCCCTTCACGGTCCTGCCGGCGATGATCGGGCTGACGCCGATGACCCGGTCGCGCCGGGCGACGAGCGCGTCCCGCACCCCGGGGACGGCGAGGATCGGGCCGATGGAGATGATCGGGTTCGAGGGGCACACGATGATCGTGTCGGCGGCGGCGATCGCCTCGAGCACCCCGGGCGCGGGCCGGGCGGTCGCAGCACCGGCGAACTCGACGGCGACGACCGGCGGCGCGGTGCGCTCGCGTACGAACCACTCCTGCATGCGCAGCACCTCGAGGTCCCCGCCGGGTCGCTCCACGGTGATGCGGGTGCTGACGGCGTCGTCGGTCATCGGCACGATGTGGGTCGCGACGTCCCAGGCCGCCGCGATCTCGGCGGTGACGGCGCTCAGCGGTGCGCCGGCCCGCAGCCGTTCGCTCCGGTGCAGGTGGGTGGCGAGATCGAGGTCGCCCAGGCGGAACCAGGTGTCGGCGCCGTAGCGCGTCAGCGCGTCGATGGTCCGGAACGACTCCCCGTCGAGGCCCCAACCCTGCTCGGGGTGCTCGACCCCGGCGAGGGTGTAGGTGACGGTGTCGAGGTCTGGGCAGACGGTGAGGCCGTGGAACACCTCGTCGTCGGCCGTGTTGACGATCGCGGTCACCTCGGCGGGCGGGACGACGCGCACGAGTCCCCGCAGGAAGCGGGCGGCACCGACTCCTCCGGCGAGCGCGACGAGCATGCGGGGAAGGGTAACCGGGGGCGGACGCGACGACGCCCCCGGGCGGACCCGGGGGCGTCGCGTCGCACCGTGGCGCAGCGGAGGGGGGAGTGCCGCTGCGCCGACGATGGATCGGGTCGATCAGCCGCGCAGGGCGCGCACCTTCTCGACGCCCGTCCCGACCGCGGCACCGACGGTCGCCGGGACCGTGCGCACCGACTCGGGGATCGCGCCGGCGACCTGGGTGGGCACACCCTTGACCGACTCGGGGATCGAGGCCGTGAGCTGCGCCGGCACGCCGCGCAGCTGCTCGACGGCGGGCTCGATGCGGGTGCGGACCGCGTCGACGGCCGGGGTGACGACGTCCTTGGCCTGCTCGGTCACCGAGGCGGCGACGGTGCGGGGGCTGGCGAGGTGGGCGACCACGTAGTGGCCGGCGTCGCCGGCCCGGGTCCGGAGGTCGGCCGAGCGCTCGGTGAGGCGGACCTGGAGGTCCCGGCGGCGCTGCTGCACCTGCTGGAACCCGAGGACCCCGGCGCCGATGGCGATGTACCCGGCGTCGGTGGCGGACTTGCGGAGGTCGATGGCCATGGGTGCTCCTGTTCTGCGGGGCGCCGGACCGGGGGAGGACGGCGCCCCCTCGGTTCGATCCGGTGGGGCAGCGCTGGGAGTGCGCTGGGCTCGCGGTGGTGTCGATGGGCTCGCAGTCGGGTGGAGGCGGACTCCTGACCGACCCGAGTGGGAGCAGGATAGCGCACTTGCATAACAGTAGCAAGCACTCCGGAGCGCCCCGTCCCATCCGGGCGGCTCCCGGTAGGGTCGGGGCCGATGGACGCCGAGAACCCGGGCCCGACGGGGGTCGAGTCGCCCCCCGTCCCCGAGGACCCCGGGGCCGGGCCGGCGCCCGGGACTCCGGAAGCGAGGTCGGCGGAGCCCGCAGCGCCCGGGCGGGGCGCACGTCGGCTCCCGACCGTCGGCCCGCACGAGCTGCACCTGACCCCGCTGAGCCGGATCCTCGGCACGCCCCAACGGGTGCCGCAGCCGCGTCCCGACCCCGGGCCCGTGCTCGGTCCGGACGGCCGCTTCTCCCTGTGCGTGGGACCCGGGCACGCGTCAGACGGTCCCGTCCCCGAGCCGACGGAGGGTCCGACCCCGCCCGATGGTCCGGAACCGCCGGAGGTTCCCGCCGCCGCCGATGTGCCGGCCGAGGGGTCCTCGGACCGCTGGTTCCTCGACGGGCACGCGGACATCTTCGACGAGCTCATCGAGGAGGGGCCGCGTCCGGCCGTCGTGGCGGTGGTCGTCGTGCGCGATCCGGGTCCGTGGCTCGAGGAGACGCTCGTAGCGCTCGCTGCGCTCGATTACGCGGACCTCTCGATCCTCGTCATCGACGACGCATCGGCGGAGGATCCGACGCCGCGGATCGCGGCGGTGGCGCCGGGTGCGTTCGTCCGGCGGCGGACCGAGGCCGGGGGATTCGCCGCCGCAGCCAACGAGGTCATCGCGACGGTCCAGGGCGCGCCGTTCCTCCTCTTCGCGCACGGCGACGCGGTGCTCGATCGGGACGCGCTCGCCGTGCTCGTCGACGAGGCGGTGCGGTCCAACGCCGGGATCGTCGGACCGAAGGTCGTGCGGCACGACGACGTGAGCGCGCTCCTCGAGGTCGGGATGACCGTCGATCGTCTGGGCGCTCCGCACACCATGATCGAGCCGGGCGAGATCGATCAGGAGCAGCACGACGCCGTGCGCGACGTGTTCTGGATCTCCGGCGTCACGATGCTCGTGCGGGCCGACCTCTTCGCGGAGATCGGCGGCTTCGATCCCGATGCGGCCCCTGGAGCCGAGGACGTCGACCTCGGGTGGCGCGCTCGGATCGCCGGCGCCCGGATCATGGTGGCGCCGGACGCCCGCGTGCGGCACCACCTCGAGGACCCGCTGCGCGACGTCCTGCGGGCCCCGGAGGCCGAGGTCGAGGCGGCCCGGCACCGAGCGATGCTCACCTCGGCCGCGACGTCGAGCCTCATCTGGATGGTGCCGCTCGCGCTCGGGCTGGCGATGATCGAGGCGCTCACGGCGCTCCTCACCCGCCACCGACGACGTGGCGCCGCGGTGCTCGGCGGATGGTGGCGGGCGCTGCGGGCGATCCCGGCCGGCCGGTCGGCCCGACGGGCCGCGCAGGCGCACCGGCGGGTGCACGACGGTGACCTGCGGTACTTGCAGAGTCGGGGCTCGTCGCGGGTCAAGCGCTTCATGAACGGCACGCTGCACGCCGACGACCGGTTGCGCGGTCTGTCGGTCGCCGGGCGCACGATCACCGACGTCGCGGCGGAGCGGGTGCGCGAGCCGGTCGGGATCGCGGTGATCGTCTTCACGATCCTCGTGGCGCTCGGCTCCCGCGGGCTGCTCCTCGGGTCGGTGCCCCAGGTGGGACAGTTCCGTGCGTGGCCCGGGGTGGGTGCGGCCGTCTCGACGTTCACGAGCGGCTGGCGCGACTCGCTGCTCGGTGCGGGCACCCAGCAGCCCCCGTTCCTCGTCGTGATCTCCGGGCTCGGCACGATGCTCCTCGGGGCGACCGGGCTCGCCCGGACGCTGCTCATCGTGGCGGCCATGCCCGTCGGGGTGCTCGCAGCGTGGCGCCTCGGCCGGGCGGTGACCGGGCCGGGGAGCGCCGCAGTGATCACCGGGCTCGCGTACGGGGTGCTCCCGCTGCCCCGCAACGCGATCGCGGCCGGACGCCTCGGTCCGCTGGTGCTGTACGCGGTGGCACCTGCGATCGTGCTCGGCGTCGTCCGGCTCGCGGGCCTGCTCGACCCGCCCCGCCGGCCGCGCCGGCGCCTCGTGGCGATCGCCGCGCTGACCGCGTTCGCCGCGGTCTGGTGGCCACCGGCCCTGCTGTTCCCGCTCGCCGTCGCCGCGGCCGTCACCGTCGCGGCCCCGTTCACCCGGTCGGGCGGGGCGGCGCTGGCCTGGCGTCCGGCCGCGCTCGCGGCGCTCGGCGCGTCGGCGCTGCTCCTGCCCTGGCCGCTCGTGCTCATCGGTGGGCACGACGGGGCGACGCTCGGCTTCGCGTACTCGGGTCACCTGCGGGTCGTCGACATCCTGCGGCTGCACACCGGCCCGGCCGGCTCGGGTCCGGCGATCTGGGTGCTCCTCGGGGTCGCGTTCGTCGTGCTCCTCGTCGCGTCGGGGCCCCGGTTCGTGTGGGCCGTCCGGGCGTGGGCGCTCATGGTCATCGGGTACGGCGCCGCCTGGCTCCCGGGCCGGTTCGCACCGGGCTGGTCGATCCCTGTGCGCGAGGGGTTGCTCGTCCCGGCGGCGGTCGGGCTCGCCCTCGCGGTCGGGCTCGGCGCGGCCGCGTTCGCCGCGGACCTCGGGCGGCGCGGCTTCGGGTGGCGTCAGGTCGCCGTCGTCCTCGCCGCCGGGTCGCTGGTGATCCCGGCCCTCGCGTTCGCGGCCGACACGGTCGGCGGACGGTGGGGGAGTCCACCGGACACCTGGGCCGACGAGCTCTCGTGGATGTCGGGTCGGGCGAGCGCGGGCGACTTCCGCGTGCTGTGGCTCGGCGACGCGTCGATCCTCCCGCTGGATCCCGGTCGGCGCGGCGCGCTCGCGTACGGCGTGACGGCGAACGGCACCGGCGACGTCCGCGTCCTCGTGCCCACCCCCGACCGCGGTCCGCAGACCCGCATCACTGATGCGGTCGACGACCTGCGCTCGCGGTCGACGAACCGCATCGGTGCCACGCTCGGCCCGATGGGCTTCCGGTTCGTCGCGGTCCCCGAGACGCCGGGCCCCGACGAGGGGCCGATGCGACCGGCGCCCGATGACATCACGGACACGCTGGCCGATCAACTCGATCTCATCCGCCTCGAGACCCGCGACGGCCTCACGCTCTACGAGGTCGAGCCGTGGCGCCCGGTGCGTTCGGTCACGCCCGCCGACGGTGGGCCGCCGCTCGCGGCCCGGTCCGACGGCGACAACCCGGCGGGCCGGGTCACCCTCGCGGTGCCGTCCTCGGGCGCGTGGCGGGCGCGCGGGGGGACCCCGGTGGCGCCGCTCGAGCGATCCGAGGCCGAGGGCTGGGCGAACGGGTACCGCCTGCCGAGCGCGGGCCCGGTGCGGTTCGACGACGCGTGGCAGTGGCTCCGCGGGCCCGCGGTGGCGCTCCAAATCGGGGTGCTCGTCGCCGCCGTCCTCGTGTGGCGCTCCGACCGCCCGCGAGGAGCACGCACCCGCTCGGGTGCGCGCGAGGTCGCCGCCGGAGGTCCGGCCGACGGGGCCCCGGTCCCGGGAGCGGTGCGGGCGGGCGACACGATCGGCTCGGGGGCGGACGCATGACGGCCGAGCTCTCACCGCGCGCTGCGGGGCGCCAGCGTCGGTTCCGGCGGAGCGCGGTGATCGCGCTCGTCGCGCTCGCTGCGCTCGTGCTCATTGCGGAGGTGGTGCGGCCGACGGACGCGCCCACGGTGCGCATCGATCCGGCCGCGGCCGTCGTCGCCACCTCGGACGGGACGACGACGTGGTTCTGCGCGGCCGGCACCTCTCAGCCCGGCGGCGCAGCCGATGCGACCGTGGTGATCGCGAACGCGGCGCCGCGCGGTGGCACCGCGGCGCGCGTCCGGGTCAGCGTGCTGACCGGCACCGACCCGGCGGGGGAACCGATCGCGCCGGCGACCCGATCGCTCTCCCTCGAGCCCGCCGCCGAGGTGCGCATCCCGGTCTCGGCGCTGGTCGCGAGCGCCGATCCCGGTGTCGTGGTGGAGGGCCGCGGCGCGCCGATCGTGGTGTCGCACCTGCTCCGCGGCAACGGCGACACCGCGGCCGGCGCGTGCGCGCGGGGCGGATCGGACACCTGGTTCTTCGGTGGCGGCTCGACCGTCATCGGCTCGAACCTCACGATGTGGCTCTTCAACCCCTTCCCGGGTGACGCGGTCGTCGATCTCTCGTTCTCGACCGACACCGGCAACGATGCGCCGAACGAGTTCCAGGGCCTCGTCGTGCCGGGCCGCACGCGCCTGGCGGTGCCCCTCGACGCCGGGGTGCGACGGCGCACGGTGGTCGCGGCCGAGGTCCGGGCCCGACGTGGTCGTGTCGTCGCCGAGCAGACCCAGGCGTTCGACGGTCGCGACGGGCGCAAGGGTCTCGCGCTCGTGGCGGGTGCACCGGGGGTCGCCCGGTCGTGGTGGTTCGACGGCGGGATCGCGCGCCCGGACCGCACGACGACCCTCACGATCTCCAACCCGGGGGACGAGGTGCAGCGGGTCCGCATCGCGACGACCCTCGCCGGGGTGGTGACGGTCGAGCCGGTCGAGGTCGACGTGCCGCCGCGCGGCGTGACCCTCGTCGACGCAGGGGCCCGGGTCCCCGCCGATACGCCGTACGCGCTGCACCTGACGTCCCGGGGTGGTACAGGCGTGGTCGCCTACGCGCTCACGGCCCTCCGCGGCGCACCGGCGATCGCCGCCGACGGCGGCACCACCTTCCGGTCGAGTCGCTGGTACGTCGTGCCCGGACGGGTGGGGACCGATCCCGTCGACGCGGTGACCCTGCTCGCCCCACCGGGTGGTGCCGTGCGGTGGCGGGTGGACGCGGTCGGACGGGATCGCCGTCGGATCGCAGGCGGGCGGCTCGCGGGCGGCTCGGTCATCCGGGTGCCGACGGACGCCGTCGGCGGCTCGGTCGTGTCCGCCTCCGGCCCGATCGTGGTCGGACGCGACAGTGGCGCGTCGCCCGGCATCACGCTGGCGATGGCCGTACCGGTGTGCCCGACGCCGGAGGGCGGGAGCGGCGACCCGTGCTGATCGCGGTCGGACTCGTCGTCGTGGGGGTGCTCGGCGTCGTGGTGTTCGCCGCGGTCGTGGCGCGTCGGGGGGCGGCGAACGCACCCGTGCGTGACGCGTACCCGGTGCCGCGGCAGCTCGACCGGGCCGACTTCCCGCGGCCCGAGGCGCCCTGGCTCGTCGCGCTCTTCACCTCGGCGAGCTGTGACGCGTGCTCGTCGATGTCGGCGAAGGTCGCGCCGCTCGCCTCCGACGAGGTGGCGGTCTGCGAGTTCGAGTTCCCCGAGGCGAAGTGGGCGCACGATCGGTACGAGATCAGCGGCGTGCCGATGCTCCTCGTCGCCGACCACGTCGGGGTCGTGCGCCGGGCGTTCGTGGGGCCGCAGAGCGCCACCGATGTGTGGGCCGCAGTGGCCGGGGCGCGTGACCCGCAGGCCGGCATCGAACCGGGGCTCGGCGCGCTGCCCTGAGCGGGGCGGCGGGCCGAGGGCCGGGACCGATCAGCGGGTGCCGGGGTCCTCGGAACCGCGGGTGATGATCGGGGACTCGACGTCGTCCTCACGGCTGAGCGTGGGGGCGACGACCTCACCGTCGGACTCGGCGGTCACCGCCCGACGGGGACCACCCGCCCGGTACCCCATGGCGTCGTCGACGAGGCGTTCGACCTCGATGCCGTCGAGCGTCTCGTGCTGGAGCAGCGCCTTGGCGACGGCGTCGAGGCCGGGTCGGAACTTCTGCATGAGGTCGAAGGTGCGCTGCTCCTGCTCGCGGAGGATCTGCTCGACCTCCTCGTCGATGACGCGGGCGGTCTCGTCGGAGTAGTCACGCGTGTGCACGAGGTCCTCACCGAGGAACACCGCACCCTGGGATCCCCACGCCATCGGACCGATGCGATCCGACATGCCCCACTCGCGGACCATGCGCCGGGCGATCTCGGTGCCGCGCACGAGGTCGTTCTGTGCGCCGGTCGACTTGGAGTCGAACACCTCCATCTCGGCGACGCGTCCGCCGAGGAGGACGGAGAGCATGTCCTGGAGGAACTCGCGGTCGTGCGAGTAGCGCTCCTCCTCGGGCAGCTGCTGGGTCATGCCGAGCGCCATGCCGGTGGGGAGGATGGTGACCTTGTGCACGGGGTCGGCGTGCTCGAGGACGTACGCCGCGAGGGCGTGTCCGGCCTCGTGGTAGGCCGTGTGCTCCTTCTCCTCGTCGTTCATGACGACGGTGGGGCGCTTGAGCCCCATGAGGACGCGGTCGCGGGCGTCCTCGAAGTCGATGCGGTGCACGGACTGCTCGCCACGCCGCACGGCGAACAGCGCCGCCTCGTTCACGAGGTTGGCGAGGTCGGCGCCCGACATGCCCGGGGTGCCCCGCGACACGACGTCAATGTCGACGTCGCCCGCGATCTTCTTGTCGCGGAAGTGGACCTTGAGGATCTCGACCCGCTCCTCGAGGGTGGGGAGCGGCACCATGATCTGCCGGTCGAACCGGCCCGGGCGCAGGAGGGCCGGGTCGAGGATGTCCGGGCGGTTCGTGGCCGCCATCATGACGATGCCCTCGGCCGCCTCGAAGCCGTCCATCTCGGCGAGCATCTGGTTGAGCGTCTGCTCGCGCTCGTCATGGCCGCCGCCGACGCCGGCACCCCGCTTGCGGCCGATGGAGTCGATCTCGTCGATGAAGATGATCGCAGGGGCCTGCTTACGGGCGGTCTGGAAGAGGTCGCGCACGCGCGCCGCGCCGACGCCGACGAACATCTCCATGAAGTCCGAGCCGGTGATCGAGACGAACGGCACGCCGGCCTCGCCGGCCACGGCGCGGGCGATGAGGGTCTTGCCGGTGCCGGGGGGCCCGACGAGCAGCACGCCGCGGGGGATGCGCGCACCGATCTCGGTGAACTTCTGCGGGTGCTTGAGGAAGTCGACGACCTCCGAGATCTCCTGCTTCACCGGTTCGTAGCCCGCGACGTCGGCGAAGGTCGTCTTCGGCTTGTCGGCGTTGTACACCTTGGCGCGGCTGCGCCCGATGTTCATGACCGCGCCCATCTGGCCCTGGGCCCGGCGGTTCATCCAGACGAAGAACCCGATGATGAGGAGCACGGGGAGCAGGTAGACGAGTGCCTGCAGGAGCGGGTTCGAGGTCTCGCGCGTGTAGTTGTAGTCGACGCCCTGCTCGTCCATCTGGGCGACGAGCGGGTCGGGGAACGCGTTGTTCGGGCCGCTCGACGTGAAGTCGGTGACGCCGTCGTTCGCCTTCGCGCCGGCCGCGGTGAACTCGCCCGTCATCTTCCCGCTGGCGGGATCGAGCGTGACGGACCGCACCTGACCCTCGTCGACGGCCGTCGTGAACTCGGAGTAGGTGATGGAGGTCGACGGCGTGGAGGAGCCGCCGAGGTTGATCGCGAGGAACAGGGCGACGACGACGCCGACGACCACGAGCGGGGCCCAGCGCGGCCAGGGGCGCGAGGTCGGGGTGGGAGGCCCGCCCGCGGGGCGCCCGTCGTCGCCGGGGGTGCCGGCCCGCGGGCTCATCGGTCCGCTCCGGCGGGCTCGGTCGTCGTGGTGCGCATCGTGGTGGTTCCCGTCCTTCGAGGGTGGCCGGTCGGGGAGCGGCGACCCGTGGGCGCATCGTACGACCCCCTGCGGACGTTCGTACCGTCGGGCGGGCCACCGGGGTCGGCGGGGACCGCGCGCCTACGCTCGCCACCGATGACCGTGAACCCCGCGTGGCCGCCGCCCGTCGCCCCGACCGACCCGACGCGTCGGGTCCGCTGGGGTCTCGGGGACGTCGTGTGGGTGTGGTTCGCGGCGATCGCGGTGTCGATCGCGGCGGCGGGGGTCGCCGCCGCGTTCGCCGCCGAACCGGACCGGCCCACGGGCTGGAACATCCTCGTGGGCACTGTGGCCCAGAACGGTGCGGTCGTGCTCGCCCTCGCGGCCGTCGCACGGGTGAAGGGCGTGGGCAGCCTCCGGGCGGACTTCGGGTTGCGGATCCGCCTGCGCGACTGGTGGTGGGGCCTCGTCGGCGTGGCTATCTCGGTCGGCACGGGGGCGCTGCTCATCCCGATCCAGCACCTGCTCGACGACTCGCCGTCCCAGGAGGTCGTGCGGATCATCGATCGCAGCAGCGGGGCGGCGGCGCTCGCCGGTGCCCTCGCCGTGGCGATCGCGGCGCCGATCGGCGAGGAACTGCTCTTCCGCGGTGCGCTGCTGCGGTCGCTCCAGCGGCGCGTCCGACCCGGCGCGGCCATCGCCATCACTTCGGTGGTGTTCGCCGCCGTCCACCCGCTCCTCGATCCGAGCGCCGTGCTCGCGGTGGTGCCGCTGCTCGTCCTGTCGGTGGTCTGCGGGATCGTCGCCGTGCGGGGTGGCGACCTCTCCCGCTCGATCTGGCTCCACGTCGGGTTCAACACGATCACGGCGATCTGGCTCATCACGAGTTGAGCCCCGTCCGGGCCGGAGGGCCCGGTCCGTGGGGTCGTTCCGGGCCCGCCGGGGCCGTGCCGGCGCCCGATCCGGCCCGCGCTCAAGGTCGAAGGGCCCAGGTGCCGATGCAGCCCCCGGCAGGTGCACCGACGACGCTGGGAGACGAGATGCGCTGCACGCACTGTGGACACCACGACCTCATCGAGATCCGGATGGTCGTCGGGGGCGAGGACGTCGCCTTCCGGCGCTGCGCCCGCTGCGACGCCCGGGCCTGGATCGGCCACGAGGGCCCGGTGGCCCTCGGCCGGGTCCTCGACCTCGCCCGGCCGGCCCGGGTCCGCTGACGCCCCGACGGGCGTCGGCGCACCGCTCGAGCGTCGGACCACCGTGCACCCGCGGGGTCCGGCGTGACGCGCGGCGCGCGCGGGTCGGACCCGCGCCCGGTGGAACAATGCCCGTCGTGACCACGACGCCCTCCGCTGCGGCGAGTCCCGTCCCGGCCGGGGGGCGTCGGCGCGACCCGACCCGCATCGTGTCGGCGCTCGTCGTCCTCGCGGCGTGCCTCACGGTGCTGGTGGCGCTGCGCCCCGAGCTCCTGCTGCGGAACACGACCGCGAACGGCGGCGACATGGGTGCCC
>JBJTWK010000023.1:0-40654 GCA_046081705.1 Actinomycetes bacterium
CCGCCAACACCCGCGTGATCGCCGCCGTCAACGTCGTCTTCCCATGGTCGATGTGACCGATGGTCCCGATATTCAGGTGCGGCTTCGTCCGCTCGAACTTCTCCTTGGCCATGGCCAATCTCTCCTGGGTGCTGACGCGCCCTTCCGGCGCGGGTATGGATGGTGCCTGTTCGGTGGTGCGCGGACCACGTTCCGACCGGGGCCGGAGCGGGGGGTCCGAGTAGCGGAGGCGGGAGTCGAACCCGCGACACCACGATTATGAGCCGTGTGCTCTAACCAACTGAGCTACTCCGCCGTATGTGACGAGCGGTCCGGCCGATCGGCTCCCGCCGGCGCCCTCTCGCATCCGCTCGTGCGGAGCCCTCGGTGGGGATTGAACCCACGACCCCTTCCTTACCATGGAAGTGCTCTGCCACTGAGCTACAAGGGCAAGGGCGGAGAGGATAGCAAGGCCGCCCGCCTGGGCTACCGTCCGGGCCGTGGGATGGCTGATCCGGAGCGTGGAACCCGCCGACGCCGAAGCCATCCGGGCGATCTACAACCGTGAGGTGACCGGGTCGACCGTCACCTTCGACATGGTCGAGCGGACCCCCGACGAGCAGGCGGCCTGGATCGCCGAGCACTCTGGTGGGCACCCGGCGGTGGTGGCCGTCGACGAGGACTCCGGGCAGGTCGTCGGCTTCGCGAGCCTCTCCCCCTACCGCCCCCGTGCCGCCTACTCCACCACGGTCGAGGACTCCGTGTACGTCCGGGACGACCAGCGGGGCAACGGGGTGGGCCGGGCCCTGCTCACCGAGATCGTCCGACTCGCCGTCGCCCACGGCTACCACTCCGTGATCGGCCGGATCGTCGGCGACCACCGGGCGTCCATCGCCCTCCACGAGGCCTGCGGGTTCATCGAGGTCGGGCGGGAGGTCGAGGTCGGGCGCAAGCACGGGCGCTGGCTCGACGTGGTCCTCATGCAGCGGATGCTCTGAGGGCCACTGCGGCCCGGGCGCGGCCGGTACGAGCCCCCGGACGCGGCGACGCCGCCGCACCCGGGGGCGCAGCGGCGTCGGTTCGAGTGGGCCCGGGAGGATTCGAACCTCCGTAGCTTTCGCAACTGGTTTACAGCCAGTCCCCTTTGTCCACTCGGGTACGGACCCAGCGGGGGCCTACAGTAACCGACCGTCCGGGACCGCTTCCAAGGGGGATCCATGCCCAGTTTCGACGTCGTCTCAGAGATCGACATGCAGGAGATGCGCAACGCGGTCGACCAGGCGTCGCGCGAGATCGCCAACCGGTTCGACTTCAAGGGCACCGACTCGACCATCGAGCTCACCGACAAGACCATCGTGCTCAACACCGAGTCCGAGCAGCGGCTCCAGGCCCTCACCCAGGTCCTCGAGGAGAAGCTGGTGAAGCGCAAGGTGTCCCTCAAGACGCTCGACTACGGCAAGGTCGAGGAGGCCACGAAGGGTCGGGCCCGCCAGACGATCACCCTCGTGATGGGCATCAGCGACACGAAGGCCAAGGAGATCGGGAAGTTCATCAAGGACCTCCCGCTCAAGGGGATCCAGCACCAGATCCAGGGCGACCAGCTCCGGGTGAACGGCAAGAAGCGCGACGACCTCCAGGACGTCATCGCTGCGCTGCGGGAGGCCGACTTCGGCGTCCCGCTGCAGTTCACGAACTTCCGGGACTGATCACCCGGCCGGGACGGCTCCGGCGATCCGACCCCGGGCCCGGTCGAGCGCGACGAACGCCAGGACCGCGATCCCGTACACGCCCAGCGCCCCGATCTGGACGGCGCGGAACCCGACGGTCATCGCGAGGATCGTCGTGCCGACCGAGCCGATGACCGAGAAGAACCCGTTCACGGCCCAGCCCCACGCGACGTACTCGTCGGGGTGGTCGCCGAGTCCGGCGACCACCGTGAGGCCGAGCGGCATGAACATGCCGAGGCACACGCCGAGCGGCGCGAGCAGCGCGACCGTGACCGCGATGCGACCCCACAGCGGCCAGAGCAGCAGCGAGTCGGTGATCGGGTCGAGGGCGAGCAGGTAGAAGACGCCGAGCACCCCGAGCATCGCCCCACTGATCGCCACGGTGCGGCGCGGCCGGGCCGAGAAGCGCTTGCTCAGGAGCGCACCGAGCCCGGTGAACACGAGGATCGAGGCGAGCGTGACGGTGAGCGAGTAGGTCGGGTACCCGAGGAACCGCACGAGCCGCTGGATCATGGAGATCTCGTAGAGCATGAAGCCGAGCCCGAGGGACGCGAAGTAGAGCGCCGAACGCCCCTTGGCCGGGAGGACCCGCCACTCCTTGCGCACGAAGATGAACGGCGCGAGGAGGAAGAGGGCGGCGTACCCGATCGCCACGAGGAGCAGGAGGAGCAGGACCCGCTCCCCGACCACGTCCTCGGGGTTGTCGGTCGAGAACGGCTCGTTGATGCGTGAGAGCACGTCACCGAACGAGGAGAAGTGCCAGAAGAAGGGCCGGTCGTCCCGGACGGGGAAGATCTCCCGTGGGTACTCGGCCGCCACCGCGTCGGCGGCCGCCGCGTCCGGGGCGCCCGCGAGGCGTCCGACGATGCCCCCGTCGTCCGGAGTGCCGGGCGCGTACGCGATCTGGGACCGCGGGTAACCGTCCGGCTCGGCGTACGGCGGCGTCAACGGCACCGCCGCCGCGAACCGATCGATCTCGGCCTGCGTGAACGGGGTGCGCTTCACGACGATCGTGGACAGGTCGCCGGTGGCGTTCGTGATGAACGAGGACACCACGATGTGCTTCGAGGGATCCTCGACACCGAGCCGTTCGAGCGCGTCGCGAGCCGTCAGCACGTACCGTGCCGTCCGACTGGGCGCACGGCGGTAGTCGAGTTCACCGAACTGCACGACCATGAGGCCGTCGTCGGTGAGGTGCTCGAGCGACTCCTTGATCATCTCCGACGTGTAGAGGTACGACTCGGAGAGGACGAAGGCACCGGAGGACGCAGCGTTGCTCGCGGCGTAGGAGTCCGGGGCCACGTACCAGATGAGGCTGTAGTCGTCGTCACTGCGGAAGATGAAGGATCGACCGTCGTCCTGGTGGATGGTCACACCGGGCTGGTTCGGCAGATCGCCGGAGAAGTCCTTGAGCGGACCCTCGAGGAACCCGACGGTGATCGGGTTGAGCTCGACCCCCTCGATGCGCGGCGACTTGAAGCGCAGGGCCGCCACGATCTCGTTGCCGCCGGCGGAGCCGATGATGAGCGTGTGTGCGGGCGGCTTGCCGTGGATCGCGAACGGCAGGGCCCGCGGGTCCTGGTCGAACCGGGTCTCGGCGTCGGGGTCCCCCTTGTACTCGTGGATCCCCGACCCGAAGGTGCCGTCGTGGAGCAGCAGGTAGTCACCGAACACCTTCTGCGCATCGACCCGGAACACCGGACCCCAGCCGCTGACCGCCCCCTCGACCGGCTGGTTCTTGCCCCCCTCGACCTGGATCTCCGGGAGCGCGACGACGTTGGTCACCGTGAGCAGCAGGATGGTGGCGAGCCCGCCGGCGACGACAGTCGGCACCCCGAACCGGGGTTGGGCGACCACCGCTGCGAGCGCGAGCACGACGGCGGCGAGCATCACGACCTGCGGAGGCCCGAGCCACCAGATGAGCGGGATCGCCAGCGCGGCGCCGAGCGCGGCACCGATGAGGTCCGCGAAGTAGAAGCGGTTGACGCGGTCCTCGGCCCGACCGAGGAGCACCGCGATGATCACGCCGATCATGATGAAGGACACGAAGAGCGTGAACGAGATGGCCACGAGCGCGCCGAGGTTCGCGTACGAGTCGGCCTTGCCGTAGTCCCAGATCTTGATCGTGTTGATGGGGAACCACGCGACGATCAGTTCACCGATCGCGATGAAGGCCGCGCCGACGAGCGCGCACACGACGACGATCCGGTCGGTCGCGGCCTGACGGATGCGGGGCCAGACGACGACGAAGATGCCACCGGAACCGATCCCGAGCAGCGCGAGCCCGAGCACGAGGTACGTGTAGTAGTACCAGAGCTTGAACGACACGATGCGGGTGTACGCGACCTCGAGCAGCAGGCCGGCGAGGCAGACCAGGAAGATGGTGGCGACGTGCCGCGAACGCGCGGCGAGCGGGGAGTCGGTCATGGCGTGGCCAGGGTCCTTCGCAGGTCAGTCGTAGTAGCCGGAGTGGAAGTAGACGCAGGGCACGCCCTCGCGCCGCAGCATCTCGACGTTCCGACGGTCGTCCTCGATGCCGAGGCGGATGTCGAAGCCGAACGCGCGCAGGTCCCAGAGCGCCGACTGCTTGTAGTCGCGGCTGAGTTCGTAATCGCCCCACCCGCGGGTGATGAGCAGGTCCCAGCGGATGCCGTACCGGTGGAGCCATGCGATCGTGAGGTGCTGCACCCGCTGGGGCCGGGCGGTGAGCAGGATCACCCGCAGATCCGGATCGAGCAGGTCGAGGAAGACCTTGACCTCCTCGATGACCGGGTCGTCACCACACGCCTCGAAGAAGGCGTTCCAGTCGCGCCGCGGGGCCTCGAGGTAGTGCTGGCGACCCGCCGCGTCCGAGAGGACGCCGTCGATGTCCACGAGCACGGCCGCGCCGCCCGGGATCGCGTCGGTGCGCCACTGCCAGTTGTCCGGCTGGACCGGGAGGCGGGGGGTCATTCGTCGTCGCCGCCGGCATGCGACGCGAGGTACCGGTCGCGGATGCCAGCGACCACCGAGGGGTCGGCGAGGGTCGTCGTGTCGCCGAGCGCCTCGTCCTCGGCGACGTTGCGCAGGAGGCGTCGCATGATCTTGCCGGAGCGGGTCTTGGGCAGATCGTCGGTGAACAGGATCGACTTGGGCTTCGCGATCGGTCCGATGAGCTTGGCCACGTGGTTGCGCAGCGTCTGGATGAGTTCGTCGGACGCGGAGTTCCCGGCCCGCAGGATGACGAACGCGCTCACCGCCTGACCCGTGGTCGCGTCGTTGGTCCCGACGACCGCGGCCTCCGCCACCGCGGGGTGGTCGACGAGCGCGCTCTCGACCTCGGCGGTCGAGATGTTGTGACCGCTCACGAGCATGACGTCGTCGACGCGGCCCAGCAGCCAGAGGTAGCCGTCGGCGTCGCGCTTGGCGCCGTCGCCCGCGAAGTACAGCCCGTCGAACCGCGACCAGTACGTGTCGACGAAGCGCTGCGGGTCGCCCCACACGCCCCGCAGCATCGACGGCCAGGGTCGGTTCAGCACCAGGTACCCACCGCCCGGGACGCCGACCGGCTTGCCGTCGTCGCCGACCACGTCGACGCCGATGCCCGGCAGCGGGAAGGTCGCGGAACCCGGCTTCAGGGTGGTCGCGCCCGGGAGCGGGCTGATCATGATGGCGCCGGTCTCGGTCTGCCACCAGGTGTCGACGATCGGCGTGCGGCCACCGCCGATGACGTCGTGGTACCAGATCCACGCCTCGGGGTTGATCGGCTCGCCGACGCTGCCGAGCAGCCGCAACGAGGAGAGGTCGTGACGCTCCGGGTACTCGGTGCCCCACTTCATGAAGGTGCGGATCGCGGTCGGTGCCGTGTACAGGATCGACACGCCGTACTTCTCGACGATCGCCCAGAAGCGGTCCTTGTCCGGGTGGTCCGGCGTGCCCTCGTAGATCACGCTCGTCGCGCCGTTCGCGAGGGGGCCGTAGACGATGTAGGAGTGCCCGGTCACCCAGCCGCAGTCGGCGGTGCACCAGTAGACGTCCGACTCCGGACGGATGTCGAAGACGTTGCGGAAGGTCGACGCGACCTGGGTGAGGTACCCACCGGTCGTGTGCATGATCCCCTTCGGCTTCGCCGTGGTGCCGCTCGTGTAGAGGATGAACAGCAACTGCTCGGCGTCCATCGGCTCGGGCGGGCAGTGCTCGCTCTGCGCCTCGACGAGGTCGTGCCACCAGTGGTCGCGACCCGGGGTCATGGACACGCCGTGGTCGGTGCGACGCAGGACGATGCAGTGGTGCACGCTCGGTGCGTCCTCGAGGGCCTCGTCGACGATGTCCTTGAGCGCGACGACCCCGCCGCGGCGGTGCGCGCCGTCGCAGGTGATGACGGCCTTGGCCTCGGCGTCGTTGATGCGGCCGCGCAGCGAGTCGGCGGTGAACCCTCCGAAGACGACGGAGTGCGCGGCGCCGATGCGGGCGCACGCGAGCATCGCGATCGGCAGCTCGGGCACCATGCCCATGTAGATCGCCACCCGGTCGCCCCGCTCGACGCCGAGGGCGAGGAGCGCGTTCGCCGCTCGGCCGACCTCGTCCTGCAGCTCGGCGTAGGTGATGGCGCGCTCGTCGCCCGGTTCGCCCTCCCACAGGAACGCGACGCGGTCGCCGTGTCCCGCCTCGACGTGGCGGTCGACGCAGTTGTACGAGACGTTGAGCCGGCCACCGAGGAACCACTGCGCGTTGGGCGGCTGCCAGTCGAGCACCCGGTCCCAGGGCGTGGCCCAGTCGAGGAGCTCGGCGGCCTGCCCGGCCCAGAACGCCTCGGGATCGGCGGCCGCGTCGTCGTGGAGGGAGGAGTCTCGGACCCGCGCGGACGCCGCGAACCCCGGGGGCGGCGGAAAGGAGCGCCCCTCCTCCAGCAGTCCTTCGATCGCATCCGACACGTGCACCCTCCCGATGGTCCGCGCGCCCGAGGCGGGGAGCGCCCGTCGAGGCTAGCCGTCGCCCCCGGGACCCCGTCGGCGCGCCTCGATGACGACGAACCCGCCGAGACCGGACGGATCCGTGAGGGTCGCCGCCTCCACGGCCCGGCTCCGCCCGGCGATGGCGGCGAGGTCGCCGCGGGCGGCGCCGGCCGCCCAGATGCGCCTCCCCTCCTCGACGAGTGCCGAGATCCCGAGCCCCGCGGCCCAGTCGGCCTGGGTCGTCTCCCCCACGACCTCGAGACCCGCCGCCGCGAGCGCCGCCCGCACCGGTTCGAGCGGCACGTCGGTCGTGATGTCCCGAGCCCCCGGCGCCGCGTACGGGTCGTCCCCCCGCCGGTGCCCCGCGTAGGTGCGCAGCCAGCCCCCGCGCTCGACGAGGGTCCGGGCCGGGGCCGCGTAGTCGATGAGGAGGAGCGCGCCGTCCGCGATGAGGCCCGCCGCCCGCCCGATCCAGTCGACCGCGGCCCGCACGATCGGGACGCGGGCACCGTCCGGGACCGAGTCCACCGACGGGACCAGGTCGAGGTCCGCGGCGGCGAGCGGGCCGTGGACCTCCACGAACCGGTCACCCTCGCGACCCACGAGCACCGCCGTCCACCGTCCGCCGCGCGCCTCGGCGATCCCGAACGGGAGGTTGTCGAGGAGTTCGTTCGCCAGCACCATCCCGGTGCAGGGCTCCGCCGGGAGATCCTCGAGCGAGCGCACGGGCGATCCCGCCGGGAGCCGCTCGCGCTGGGCGGCGCGGGCCGCCGGGGACCGTTCGACGAGCACGAGATCGAGCGCACCGATGCAGGCCGGCTCGGCCCGCAGCACCTCGCGGGCCAGACGTCCGTCCCCCGCCCCCGCCTCGACCACCGTGAACGGTTCGGGTCGGCCGAGCCGGACCCACTCCCGATCGAGCGCTCGGGCCACGAGCACCCCGAAGAGCGAACCGGTCTCCGGACTCGTCAGGAAGTCCCCCCGACCGGCCGGGCCTCGACCACGTGTGAAGAAGCCGTCGGTCGGGTCGTAGAGCGCCGCCTCCATCCAGAGCGGGAACGGGATGGGGCCGTCGCGCTCGATGCGCGCGGCGAGCCGCTCGACGAGCGGCGTCGTGTCGCTCAGAGCGTCGACCCCGCGAGCTCGCCGATACGGGCGAAGAGCTGTGGGTACACGCCGATGACGAGCACGACCGCACCGGTGATCGCGATCGACGCGTTGAGCGCGAACGGTGAACGCAGGGTCTTGGACTCGACCTCGGCCGGTACGTCCCGGAACCAGATCGTGCGCGCCACCCCGGCGTAGTAGAAGAACGCGACCACCGAGTTCAGTGCGGCGATGACACCGAGGACGATCGCGGCCGGCGTGCCTGCGTCGAGGACGGCCCGGAACATCACGAACTTCGCGAACCAGCCGGCGAGCGGCGGGATTCCGGCCAGCGAGAACAGGAACGCCGAGGTCATGACCGCGAGGATCGGCGAGTACTTGAACATGCCCCCGAACGAGGCGATCTCGGCGGAGCGGGTGCGGCGCATCGCGGCGATCACGCACGCGAACACACCGAGGTTCATCGCGCCGTAGATGAGGATGTAGACGACCACCGCCTCGAACGAGGCCTGCTGGGCGCCGCCCGAGTTCGCCACCGCGAACGGCACGAGCATGAACCCGCCCTGGGCGACCGAGGAGTAGGCGAGCATCCGGATCACGTTCGTCTGGCGCAGCGCGACCAGGTTGCCGAGCGTCATCGACAGCGCCGCCAGCACCCAGAGCACCGGTTGCCACGAGGTCTGGCTCGGGAAGAAGCCGAAGTAGACGACGTTGAGGAGGGCGACGAACCCGCCGGCCTTCGAGGCGACCGAGAGGAACGCGGTGACGGGCGTCGGGGCGCCCTCGTAGGTGTCCGGGGCCCAGAAGTGGAACGGCACCGCGCTCACCTTGAAGGCGAAGCCGACGAGGGTGAGGAAGATACCGATGGAGAAGAGGGCCGGAACACCAGCCGAACCCGCGTACTCGGCGATCTGATCGAGCGCGGTCGAGCCGGCGAGCCCGTAGACGAGCGACATGCCGTAGAGCATCACGGCCGACGAGAGGACGCCGATGATGAAGTACTTCACCGCGGCCTCGTTGCTGCGCGAGTCGTGCTTGCGCCACCCGGCGAGGACGAAGGTCGGGATCGAGATGGTCTCGAGGGCCACGAAGATCGTGATGAGGTCCCGCGCCCCGGCCATGAGCATCATGCCGAGGGTCGAGGTGAGGATGAGCACGTAGTACTCGCCCTGGTAGTAGTCGCCCTCACCGATGTGGTCCACCGAGATGAGCATCGTGATGTAGGCGACGATGAGGAAGAACGCCTGCATCGCGAGGGTGTAGTTGTCGACGACGTAGGTGCCCCCGAACAGGGAGCGCACGCCGCCGGCCCGGGCCAGGGTGAGGACCGGCACGATCGCAACGAGGGTGCCGAAGGACGCGAGCTGGTACGTCTTGAAGCGCTCGCGGTACTCGAAGAAGAAGTCCGCGATGAGCACGACGACGATGGTCGCCGTGACGGCGATGGCCGGGGCCAGCGCGTGGACGTCCCACTGCACCTTCACGCGATCAGCCCCCGAAGATCCGGGTCACGGCGCGGTCGGTGACCCCGAAGATGAGTTGCGGATAGACGCCGAGGGCCACGGTCAGGAGGATGAGCGGGGTCCAGGCGATCCACTCGGCCGGGCCGACGTCGTGGATGTGGGCGTCCTCGAACTCGGGCTTCGGCAGGCCGAAGGCGACGCGCTGGTACATCCAGAGCAGGTAGCCGGCGGCGAGGACCGTGCCCACCGCGGCGATCACCATGTAGGTGCGGAAGGCCGTGACCGAGAGGCCGGGGGCCGGGTCGTAGGCAGCCAGGATCGCCGGGAACTCGCCCCAGAAGCCGGCGAGACCGGGCAGGCCGAGCGAGGCCATGGCGGCGAACCCGAGGATCCACCCCATGTGGGGGGCCGACTTCAGCAGACCGCCGAGTCGGCTCATCTCGCGGGTGTGGTACTGGTGCTGCACCGAACCGGCCACGAAGAAGAGCAGACCGGTGATGAGCCCGTGGGCGACCATCCCGAAGATCGCCGCGTTGATGCCGAAGGTCGTCAGGGTCGCGATGCCGAGCATCACGAAGCCCATGTGCGCCACCGACGAGAACGCGATGAGGCGCTTCATGTCGGTCTGGGCGAGACAGGCGAGCGCTCCGTAGATGATGCCGATGACGGCGAGGAGACCGATCCAAGGGGCCCAGGTCTCGGCACCCTCGGGGAGGATCGGCAACGCGATGCGCACGAAGCCGAACGTCCCGAGCTTCAGCAGCACCGCGGCGAGGATCACCGAACCGACCGTGGGCGCCTCCGTGTGGGCGTCGGGCAGCCAAGTGTGGAACGGGAACATCGGCACCTTGATGGCGAAGCCGAGGAACAGGCCCCCGAACATGAGCACCTGGGTGCCGCGGGCGATGCCGCCACCGTCCATCGCCACGAGCGCCGGGATCTGGAACGTTCCGAGCTTGAAGTAGAGCGCCAGGAACGACAGCAGCATGAGTGCCGACCCGAACAGCGTGAACAGGAAGAACTTGATCGAGGCGTACTCCCGGTTCGGACCGCCCCAGACCCCGATCATGAAGAACATCGGGAGCAGGACCACCTCGAAGAAGATGAAGAAGAGGATGAGGTCCTGGGCGACGAACGTGCCGTTCATGCCCACCTCGAGGATGAGGATGAGGGCGAGGAAGGCCTTCGGGTTGTGCGGCTCCGGGAAGTGGTTCCAGGAGTAGACGACGGCGAGGATCGTGATGAGCATCGACAGCGCGAACATCGGCAGCGCGATGCCGTCGACCCCGAGGTGGTACCGGGCGTCGATGACGTTGATCCACTCCTTGTTCACCACGAACTGGAGTCGCCCCGACGCGTTGTAGTCGAACCTCGCGAGGATCCCGACACCGACACCGGCGGTCACGAGGGTCGTGAGGAGCGCGACGACCTTGACGGTCTGCTCCTGCGCCTTCGGCGTGGCCAGCACCAGCACGAGGCCGACCGCGGGGAGGAAGACCGCGAGGGTCAGCGCCCAACTGTCGAACCAATTCATCTGAATGATCCTCCCGATTACCTGGCGAGCATGAGCGCGATGCTGAAGATCGCGACGGCGAAGACGATGAGCAGCGCGTACCGCTGCACCTGTCCGGACTGGAGGCGACGCAGGAGCCCGCCGGCCTGGCCGGTCTCCTTGGCGAGGCCGTTGTAGGCGGCGTCGACGGTCCCCTGGTCGACGTGGGTGTAGAGGCCCCGGCCGAGCGCCGGCACGATGCGGCCCAAGCCGTTCGGCACCGCATCGATGACGTTCTGGTTGAACCAGTAGGTCGCGCGGGCGAGCGGGCCCTTGACCCCCGCCACGACCCCGTCGGTGTAGAGGTCGTCGAGGTAGTACTTGTTGGCGAGGAACGTGTAGCCGGCCCGAGCCAGCGCGTTGCGCTCAGTGAGACCCTTGAGCGGCCCGAGCTCCTCCTTGCGGAACCAGAGGGCGGACGCGATGCCGATCGACGCCAGCACCACCATGACCGACATCGCGGCGAGCGTGGTCTCGAACTCGGGCACGATCACCGGCGGGAAGGCGTAGCGCGGCTCGACGTACTCCACGAACTTCTCGATCCCGAGGACCGCGGCGTTGGCGAACCCGGCGAGCACCGAGAACACGGCCAGGACGATGAGCGGGATGGTGATCGCCTTCGGCGACTCGTGGGGGTGCCCGTGGCCCCGGTACTCACCGAAGAAGGTGAGGTAGACGCACCGGGTCATGTAGGCCGCGGTGAGCACCGCCCCGGCGATGCCGACGATCTGGAAGAAGTGGAACCCGGTCTGCCCGGCGGTGGCGAGGATCTCGTCCTTCGACCAGAACCCGGCGAGTGGCGCGATGCCGGCGAGGGCGAGCGACCCGATCATGAAGGTCACGAACGTCACCGGCATGAACTTGCGCAACCCACCCATGTCCTTCTTCATGTCGAAGGAATGGTGGGAACCCGAGTGGCTGATCGAACCGGCGCCGAGGAACAGCAGCGCCTTGAAGAACGCATGCGTGAAGAGGTGGAAGACCGCACCGACCCACGCGCCGACCCCGAGACCGAGGACCATGTAGCCGAGTTGGCTGATGGTCGAGTACGCCAGCACCTTCTTGATGTCGTTCTGGACGAAGGCGAGGCAGGCCCCGACGATGATCGTGATCGCGCCGACGATCGCCATGGCGTTCATGCCACCGTCGGCGATCGAGAACCCCTGCCAGAACACGCCGTACATGCGGGCGCCGAGGTAGACGCCGGCGACGACCATGGTGGCGGCGTGGATGAGGGCTGACACCGGTGTCGGGCCGGCCATGGCGTCGGGGAGCCAGGTGTGGAGCGGGAACTGGCCGCTCTTGCCGATGATGCCGATGAGGAGGAGCGAGGCCCCGATGAGCCAGATCGTGTGCCCGCCCTTGCCGGCGAGGGCCGCCTCGTTGATCTCGAGGAGGTTGAACGTCCGGCCGGCGGCGAAGAAGGTGACGATCACGCCGAGCAGCAGTCCGATGTCGCCGGTGCGGGTGGTGAGGAAGGCCTTGAGCGCGGCGTTGGTGTTCGGCTTCTCCTCCCACCAGTGACCGATGAGCATGAAGGAGCACAGGCCCACGAGCTCCCAACCCGACAGGAGCATGAGCGAGTTCTCGGCGATCACGAGCACGAGCATCGACGCCGTGAACAACGAGAGCGCGGCGTAGAAGTGGGTGTACCGCTCGTCGTGCTCCATGTAGGCCGTGGAGTAGATGTGGACGAGCATCGAGATGAGCGTGACGACGAACAGCATCATGACGGCGAGGCCGTCGATCTGGATGCCGACGTCGAACTTCACGAGGCCGTTGGTCCACCAGGTGAACGAGTCAGTGATCGGGCGGATCGAGATCGCTCCCTCACCACCGCCCGCCACGAAGGACCGGCCGAGGCGTCGGAGCGCCTCGCCCCCACCGCCCTCACCCTCGACGAGCTCGTCGACGTGCTGGACCCACTGCACGACAGTGACGCACGACATGACGAACGACGCCACGACCGCCGGGATCCCGATCTCCGCGCCGCGCTTGGGCAGGCGCTTCCCGAAGAACAGGATGAGCACGAAGGAGAGGGCCATGAGCGCCGGGATGATCCAGGCGTGACCGAGGAGCCAGGGCACCTCGACCACCTTCTCGACCTCGTTGGCCACGCCCGCCGCGATCGTCAGCATCGGATCAGCCCTTCATCTGGTGGACCTCGTCGAGGTCCGGGCTGCGGAAGTTGCGGAACAGGAGCAGGATGATCGCCAGACCCACGCCGACCTCGGCCGCCGCGATCGTGATCACGAAGAGCGAGAACACCTGACCGGAGGTCTCCTGCAGGCGGGCGGAGAACGCGATGAGGTTGAGGTTCACCGCGTTGAGCATGAGTTCCACGCTCATGAGCACGAGCACGCCGTTGCGTCGGACGAGCACGCCGTACATGCCGATGCCGAAGAGGACCGCGGCGAGGATCAGGAACTGGTTGAGCAGCATCAGTCCCTCCGGGCCAGGACGATCGCGCCGACGAGGGCGGCGAGCAGCAGGATCGACACGGCCTCGAACGGCACCACGTAGACCTTGAACACCTGGGTCGCGATGTCGGCGGTCGGCGTGGGGGCGTCGAGGACGACCTCCTGCTTCGCGAACGCATCCACGAGGAGGGCGGTCAGGGTGCCGATGAGCGCGAGGGTCGCAACCACCGCCGGCAGCCCCTGCCGGTTGTCGAGGCCCGCGAGATCACCCATCGGGGCGCGGGTCAGCATGATCCCGAAGAGGAACAGGATGACGACGGCGCCGATGTAGATGAGCACCTGCACCCAGGCCACGAACTCCGCGGCGAGCAGGATGTACTGCGCGGCGGCACCGGCGAGCACCACCACGAGGTAGAGCGCGGCGTGCACGACGTTGTGCGTGCGCACGACCCCGATGGCGGCGAGCACCATGGCAACGGCGAGGATGCCGAAGGCGACGTTCTGGGCGACCATCTACTTCTTCTTCCCCGACTCCGCGCCGACCTCGAGGGGCTCGGGGGCGGGCACGGTCGCGAACCATGCGCCGAGGCGGTCCTTGTTGTGCAGCAGGCTCGCGATGTTCGGCTCGGAGTACTCGAACTCGGGGCTCCAGAAGAGTGCGTCGAACGGGCAGACCTCGACGCAGATCCCGCAGTACATGCACAGCGCGTAGTCGATGTCGAAGCGGTCGAGGATGTTCACCGACCGGGGCCGTCCGCCCTCACGCTTCGGCGGGCGCTGCTCCTTGTGGCCCTCGATGTAGATGCACCAGTCGGGGCAGGAACGGCTGCAGAGCATGCAGGAGGTGCAGTTCTCCTCGCTGAGCGCGATGACGCCCCGCGCCCGGGTGGGCGGCGCCTCCTTCTCGTGCGGGTACTGCACGGTGACCGCACCCTTGAGCATCGTCTTGAAGGTGATGCCGAGACCACCGATGAGGCCGGGGAGCTTTGCCATCAGATCGCCACCTTGATGATCGCCGTGATGATCACGTTGACCAGCGCGACCGGGATGAGGACCTTCCAGGCCAGAGCCTGGAGCTGGTCCTCCCGCAGGCGCGGGTAGGTGAAGCGCACCCAGAACATGAGGAACGCGACCGCCATGAGCTTGACGACGAGGACGAGCGGGCCGAGCAGGTCGGCGGCGGTGCCGTGCACGCCGGGGACCGACCAGCCGCCGAGGAACAGCGTCGCGGCGAGGGCGGCGAACGCGGTCGCCGTGCCGAACTCGCCGATGAAGAAGAAGAGGAAGCGGAAACCCGTGTACTCGACCATGTACCCGGCGACGAGCTCGGACTCGGCGACCGGCATGTCGAACGGGGTCTGGGTGAGCTCGGCCTGCGCGGCGATGAGGAACAGGAGGAACCCGACGAACTGCGTGAGGATGAACGGGTTGCCGATGCCGCTCCAGCCGAAGATCGCACCGTCCTGCTGGGCGGACACGATCCCCTGGAGGCTCATCGTGCCGGCCTGGATCACGACGCCGACCACCGCCAGCAGCAGCGGCAACTCGTAGGCGATGAGCTGGGCCGCGGCGCGCAGGGCGCCGATGAGGGCGAACTTGTTGGCGCTCGCCCAGCCCGCCATGAGGACACCGATGACCGAGAGGCTCGACACCGCGAGCGCGTAGAACACGCCGACGTCGAGGTTCGCGACCTGGAGCCGGGGGCCGGCCGGGATGACGACGAAGATGAGGAAGGTCGAGATGACCACGACGGTCGGGGCGAGGGCGAACACCCGCCGGTCGGCCTCGTCCGGGACGATGTCCTCCTTCTGGAGGAACTTGATGCCGTCACCGATGAGCTGGAACCACCCGTGGAACCCACCCGGATCCATCGGCCCGAGGCGGCTCTGCATGTGGCTCATCATCTTGAGCAGGAACGTGTAGCCGAGCACGAGTGCGCCGAGCGGCACGACCGCGAGGATGACCACCGCCTTGACGGCGAGCAGCACCCCCCACGGGATCTCGACGGCGAGGACGTTCACCGGTCGATGTCTCCGAGGATGAAGTAGAGCGAGGCGAGGATCGTGACGACGTCCGGCACGTAGACGCCGCGCAGCATCCACGGCAGGATCGAGACGTTGCTGAACGAGGCGGAGCGGATCTTCACCCGGAACGGCCCGGTCGCGCCCTTGGACACGACGTAGTACCCCATCTGGCCGAGCGGGTTCTCGGTCTCGACCCAGGCCTCGCCCTCCGGCACCTTGATGATGCGGGGGACCTTGGCCATCACCGGACCGGCCGGCATGCCGTCGAGCAGTTGCAGCACCATGCGCGCCGACTCACGGGTCTCCTGCAGGCGCACCCAGTACCGGGAGAAGGAGTCGCCGTCCGGGTGGGTGAACACCTGGAAGTCGAGGTCCGGGTACGCGAGGTACGGCGCCCCGTCGCGGCGCAGGTCCCAGTCGACGCCGGAGGCCCGCAGGTTCGAGCCCGACACGCCGTAGGACGCGCCGAGCTCGCCGGGGATGATGCCGATGGAGCGCGTGCGGGCCTGGAAGATCTCGTTGCCGACGACCAGGTCCTCGAAGACATCGCACGCGTCGAGCACGATCTTCATGACGTTGCGGGTCTCGGAGATCCAGCCCCAGGGCAGGTCGTCCTTGAGTCCGCCGATGCGGTTGAAGTTCGGGTGGAAGCGCCCGCCGGTCGCGGCCTCGATGAGGTTGAGCACGTGCTCCCGGTCGCGGAAACCGTAGAAGGCCGGCGTGAGCGCGCCGACCTGGAGGCCCATCTCGCCGAGGAACAGCAGGAAGGTCGCGATGCGCGAGAGCTCGGTGAGCGCGGTGCGGATGTACTGCGCCCGCGCCGGCGCCTCGATCTCCATGAGCTGCTCGGCCGCGTGCACGAACGGCACCTCGTTGGCGAAGCTGCTCAGCCAGTCGATGCGGTTGATGAGCGTCGTGACCTGCGGGTACGTGCGGAACTCGGTGAGCTTCTCGTAGCCGCGGTGCATGTACCCGATGATCGGGTCGGCCGCCACGACGCGCTCGCCGTCGAGGCGCACGACGAGGCGCAACGTGCCGTGGGTGGCGGGGTGCTGCGGCCCCATGTTGAGGATCATGTCGCCGGTGTCGAGTTCGACGTTCACCTGCGCGTCGGCGAGGTGACGGAACGCCGCCGGGTCGACCTCGAACCCGGGGGTCGTCGGCTGCTCGGTCGTGCTCACGCCGCGCCCTCCTCGCCCGCCTCGTCGTCGCCGCCCGGCATGGGCTCGACGTCGGTGAGTCCCGGCCACGGCTTCACCTCGCGGGCCAGCAGCGGGAAGTCCTTGCGCAGCGGGTGCCCCTCGAACTCGGACGGGAGGTAGAGGTGCCGCAGGCTCGGGTGCCCCTCGAACACGAAGCCGTACATCTCCCAGCACTCACGCTCGTGCCAGTCGGCGCCGGGGTACACGCTCACCCAGGACTCGACCCGGGGGTCGGCCTCGTCGACGTCGGTGCGGAAGGTCACGCCGATGTGCTGGGCCGTCGACTGCACGTGCGCGAACACCTGGAACCGACCGGTGCTGCCGCCGACGCCGAAGGTCATGTCGCTCGGTTGGGCCGGGGTCGAGGTGTCGCCCTCGACGAGACCGACGACCGGCGCCGGCATCCAGTCGATCCCGGCGATGAACGACAGGTAGTCGCACCCGAGGGTGCGGCGCGCGACCTCGGCGGTGCTGCGCCACGCGTCGGGGCGCACGCGCACGACGAGCGTACCGCGGGCCTCGCCCTGATCGACGACGGCGTCGCCGAGCGCGTCGGTGACCCGTGAGCTGAGCGTCGCGAGATCAGCCAACGTTCACCGGCTCCCCGAGCCAACGCTTGCGCATCTCGTCGTTGCCGATGCCCTCGTTCTGGATGCGCTCCTGCAGCATCACGACGGCCTCGATGAGCGCCTCCGGACGCGGAGGGCACCCCGGCACGTAGACGTCGATCGGCAGGATCTGATCGATGCCCTTCGTCACGGAGTAGGAGTCCCAGTAGGGGCCCCCGCAGTTGGCGCACGAACCCATCGAGATCACGTACTTCGGGTCCGGCATCTGCTCGTAGAGGCGACGGATCGCCGGAGCCATCTTGTCGGTGACGGTCCCCGAGATGACGACGAGGTCGGCCTGACGCGGGCTGGCCGGGAACGGGATGACGCCGAGTCGCATCATGTCGTACCGGGGGCTGGCGAGCGCCGCGCCCATCTCGATGGCGCAGCACGCGAGCCCCCACTGGAACATCCAGATGGAGTACTTGCGGCTGTAGTTGAGCAGCCAGGTGAGCGGCTTCGCCGCCGGCTTCTGGAGCAGACCGCTGTCGGCTAGGCCCACCGGAGGACCCCCTTGCGCCAGGCGTACACGAGACCGAGGGCGAGCAGCAGGATGAACACGATCATCGAGATGAGCGCCGTCACGCCGAGCGCCTCGAGGTGGATCGCCCACGGGAAGATGAACACCGCCTCGACGTCGAACATGACGAAGAGCAGCGCGTACACGTAGTACCGGACGTTCGACTGGCCGAACCCGGCGATGGCGTTCGAGCCGGCCTCGTAGGCGAGGTACTTCTCGGGCTGCGGTCGGCGGGGCCGGATCAGTCGTCCGAGCCCGAGCATCGCGCCCACCATCACGAGGGCCGCGAGCACGAACACCGCGACCGCGAGGTAGTTGCGGTAGTACTCCGTCACGCCAGCCTCCACCCCGGTCCGCCCGAGCCGCGGCGAGCATAGCCGTGGGTGTTCGACGCTCCCCGAACCACTCCGGACGCGGTGTCGTGCACGCGGATCACCCTCGGAACAGCAGCGTCGCGCGTTCGGCGACGTGCACGAGTGCGGCCGGCGCGACGCCCACGAGGACCGTGAGCGCGCAGGCGACGGCGATGACGATGGTGGTCCCCGGGTCGGCCCGGAGGGGTGTCGGGGGTGCCGCCTCCCCCTCCTCGACCGGGAGGAACATCGTGAGGACGATGCGGAGGTAGACGAAGGCGGCGATGGCGGCCGTGAGCATGCCGATGAGCGCCAGGAGGTAGGAGTCCCCGGCCACGGCGGCGGCGAACACCCGGAACTTGGCCACGAACCCGGCGGTGAGCGGGACCCCGGCCTGGGCCAGCAGGAGCAGGACGAACGCGTAGGCGAGGGCCGGGCGGCGCTGGGTCAGGCCCCGGAACCGGCTGAGACCCGAATCCGAGTCGCCCCGACCCGTGACGAGGCCGACCACGGCGAAGGACCCCAGGGCGAGGAAGGCGTAGATCGCCAGGTAGCTGAGCGCGGCCGCCAGCCCTCGGGCGCTCGCCGCCTCGACCCCGATGAGGATGAAGCCGGCGTGGTTGATCGAGGAGTAGGCGAGCATGCGCTTGACGTCGGTCTGGACCACGGCGCCGATGGACCCGACGAGGAGCGAGAGGACCGCCAGGCCCCAGACGATCGGGCGCCAGTCGGCCGAGGTCGAACCGAGTCCGGTGTAGAGGACCCGCAGCAGGGCGGCGAAGGCGGCCGCCTTCGTCGCCGAGGCCATGAAGGCCGTGACCGGGGTCGGGGCGCCCTCGTAGACGTCCGGGGTCCACATCTGGAACGGCGCCGCTGCGACCTTGAAGCCGAGGCCGACGAGCATGAGCGCGAGCCCGGCGAGGAGTGCGCCCTCGTGGAGCAGGGTCGTGCCGGCCAGGAACCCGGCGATGAGGGTGAGGTTCGTCGAGCCGGTGGCGCCGTAGGTGAGGGCGACGCCGTAGAGGAACACCGCCGAGGCGAACGCTCCGAGCAGGAAGTACTTCAGGCCCGCCTCGAGCGAGGCCGTGCGCCGACGGTCGAACGCCGCGAGCACGTACAGCGGGATGGACACGATCTCGAGCGCCACGAACACGGCGATGAGGTCGTTCGCCGAGGCCATGGCGACCATGCCGGCGGACGACAGGAGCATGAGCGTGAGGTACTCGGGACCGTCGAACCGCTCGCGCACGAGGTAGCGGCTGGCGAGCAGCACCGCCATCGCGGTGGCGAACACGACGACGAGCCCGATGAACGCGGCGAAGCCGTCGACCGCGACCATGCCGGAGAGCGACTGGTAGGGCCCGTCGACGCGGAACCGGTGCCACTGCGCGAGCAGCGCCACCGCAGCGAGGCCGAGGCCGAGCACGGTGAGCCCCATCGCCACCGGGTAGGCGGCGGGGCGCTTGCGGATGAGGGCGCGCGCCAGGACGATGGCGACCGCGGTCAGCCCGAGGATCGCGACCGGCGCGATCGACAGCCAGTCGACCCCGGGGGTGGTGATGCGGGCGGCGGCGAGCGCGCTCACTCGGCCTCCTCCGTCTCGGGGCCGGCCGGGGACTCCTCGATCTCGGGGGCCGACGGCGTCGGCGCCTCGTAGTCGGTCGTCCGCTCGACGTGGACGATGACCGCCTTCACCGACGGACCGATGCGGTCGAGCACCGGCCGCGGGTAGAAGCCGAGGAACAGGCTGAGCCCGAGCAGCGGGACCACGCAGGCGAGCTCACGGATGGAGAGATCACGGATTGTCGCGTTCTCCCCCTCCGGCACGCCGGTGAACGCCCGCTGCACCGCCCAGAGCAGGTACACCGCAGCCAGGATCACGCCGCTCGCCGCGACGACCGCGAACCAGCGGTGGGTGAGGAACGCACCGAGCAGTGCGAGGAACTCCCCGACGAACCCGGAGAAGCCCGGCAGGCCCACGGAGGCGAACGCCGTCATCACGAAGAGTCCGCCCATGACGGGCGCGGCCTTCCAGAGGCCACCGAAGTCGGCGATGAGCCGGGTGTGGCGTCGCTCGTAGAGGAAGCCCACGATGAGGAACAGCACGCCCGTCGTGAGACCGTGGGACAGCATCGTGAAGATCGCGCCGTCGAGGCCTTGCTGCGTGAGGGCGAAGATGCCGAGCACCACGAACCCGAGGTGCGCGATCGAGGAGTACGCGATGAGCCGCTTGAGGTCGGGCTGCATCGCCGCGACGATCGCGCCGTAGATGATGCCGACGACGGCGAGCGTGAGCAGCACCCACGCGTACCGCACCGTCGGGTCCGGGAAGAGCGGCAGCACGAAGCGCAGGAATCCGTAGGTCCCGAGCTTCAGCATGAGGCCGGCGAGGATCACCGAGCCGGCCGTGGGCGCCTCGGTGTGCGCGTCGGGCAGCCAGGTGTGCAGCGGGAAGAGCGGCACCTTGACCGCGAACGCGATCGTGAACGCGGCGAAGAGCCACGCCGCGGTCGCGGGCGCGAGCCCGGCCGGCGCCCAACGCTGCAGCACGCGGATGTCGAAGGTGAGCAGACCGGTCGCGTCACGGTGCAGGTAGGCGACCGTGAGGATCCCCACGAGCAGGAACGCCGAGCCGGCCATCGTGTAGATGAAGAACTTCATCGCCGCGTACTGCCGACGACCGTGCCCCCAGCCCGCGATGAGGAAGTACATCGGTACGAGCGAGAGCTCGAAGAACACGAAGAAGAGCACGAGGTCGAGCGAGAGGAAGGCGCCCATGAGGGCAGCCTCGAGCACGAGGATCCACGCGGTGAAGGCCTTGGCCCGATCGTCGACCCGCTGGGACGCGAGGAGCGCGATCGGCGTGAGGATCGCGTTGAGCACGACCATGAAGAGGCTGATGCCGTCGATCCCGACGATCCAGCGGATGCCGAGGTCGCTCGACCACGAGTGGTCCGAGAGGAACTGGTACCCGGCCCGACCCGTGCGGAAGTCGGCGAGCATCCAGAGCGCGAGGCCGAGCGTGGCGAGTGCCGTGACCTGTCCGATGATGCGGACGCTCTCGACCCGCTTGCCGCTGACCAGCGTGGTGGCGATGGCGCCGACGAGGGGCAGGATGATGAGCGCGGTGAGGACCGGGAACGTCACAGCGACCGCACCAGGACGTAGACGAGGAGCGCGACCACGCCGGCGAACGCGACGAGCGCGTACTGCCGGACGATGCCGGACTGGAGTCGGCGCAGGCCCCCGCCGACCGCGCTCACCCCGCTGGCCACGCCGTTGACCGCGCCGTCGATCACGCCCTGATCGACCACGCGGGCCGTCCAGTCGGCGAGGACCCGCAGCGGGCCGCCGACGAGTCGGCCGATGGCGGCGTCGACGTAGTAGGCGTTGCCGAACACGCGGCCGAGGACGCCGAGTCGCCGATCGATCGGGTCGTCGGCGGGGTCGGTGAGCCCGCGGCGGTAGATCGAGACCGCCACGGCGATCGCCGTGACCGCGAGACCCACCGCGACGACCGAGAGGCCGAGGCCCGCGAGGAACGAGGTCGGAGTGATCGGCTCGACCCCCTCGAAGGCCGGCTCGAGGAAGTGGCCGAGGATCTCGATGCCCTTGAACGGCAGGATGAGCAACCCGCCGATCGTGGCGAGGAACGCGAGCACGAGCACCGGCGCGATCATCGTCGGTGATCCCTCGTGCGGATCGTGGGTGAGCCACGGCTCCTTCGGCGCCGCCGGGTACGCGATGGTGGGGCTCTCCGGCGAGATCTCGTGGTGGCCCGACGCGACGCCGTGGTCCGCGTGCTCCGCGTGCTCGGTGTCGTGGGCGCCCGCGGCCCGGAACCGCTCGTTGCCGAGGAAGACGAGGAAGGTCTCACGGGTCATGTAGAAGGCCGTGAGCATGGCGGTGATGAGGCCGATCACCCACACCGCGTAGTCGCCGTGGAAGAACGCCTTGGCGAGGACCTCGTCCTTGGCCCAGAACCCGGCGAACGGCGGGAGCCCGGCGATGGCGAGCCAGGCGACGATGAACCCGAGCGCCGTGAGCGGCATGTAGCGGCGCAGCCCACCCATGGTGCGGATGTCCTGGTTCTCCTCGGTGCCGTGGATCACGGTGCCCGAGCCGAGGAACAGCGCGGCCTTGAAGAAGGCGTGCGCCACGACGAGGCCGATCGCCGCACCGTACGCACCGACGCCGAGCGCGAGGAACATGTACCCGAGCTGGCTGACGGTCGAGTAGGCGAGGACCCGCTTGATGTCGTTCTGGACGAGCGCCACCGTCGCCGCGGTGAGCGCGGTGATCGCGCCGACCCACATCACGACGTCCTGGGACACCTGGCTGGCCTCGAAGAACGGGTGCGCCCGGGCGACGATGAAGATGCCCGCGGTGACCATGGTGGCCGCGTGGATGAGCGCCGAGACCGGGGTCGGGCCCTCCATCGCGTCGGGCAACCAGAAGTGCAGCGGGATCTGGGCGCTCTTGCCGACCGCGCCGAGGAACAGGAGCAGAGCGATCGCCGTGGCGGTGCCACCGGCGAGCTCGCTCACGCCCTCGGCGGCCGCGCCGTAGTCGAGGGTCCCGAGGTGGGCGAAGATGAGGAACATCGCCAGCATGAAGCCGAAGTCGCCGACCCGGGTCGTGACGAACGCCTTCTTGCCCGCGACCGCCGCCGAGTTCCGCTCGAACCAGAACGAGATGAGCAGGTACGAGCAGAGGCCCACACCCTCCCACCCGAGGAAGGTGACGAGGAAGGAGGACCCGAGCACGAGCACGAGCATCGACGCGACGAACAGGTTGAGGTACGCGAAGAACCGGCTGAACCGGGCGTCACCGTGCATGTACCCGATCGAGTACAGGTGGATGAGCGTGGCGATCCCGGTGACGAAGAGGATCCAGGTGATCGAGATCGGATCGGCGAGGAAGCCCATCTCGACCTCGAAGCCGCCCGAGGCGAACCAGTCGAAGACGGTGACGACGTGCCGGTGCTCCGCCTCCTTCGGGAGCCCGACGAAGGCCACCGCCATCACGATCGACGTGAGGAACGACAGGAACATGAGACCCGTCGCGATCCAGCCCGCGATCGGCTCCCCGATCCGCTTGCCGAACAGCAGCAGGACCGCCGCCCCGAACGCCGGGAGCGCCGGGACGAGCCAGATGAGGTCGAGCGTGCGCATCAGCCCCTCAGCTCCGCGATGTCATCGGCGGTCGCACCGCTGCGTCGCCGTCGGAAGACGGCGACGATGAGAGCGAGACCGATGGCGACCTCGGCCGCGGCCACGACGAGGACGAAGAACACCGACACCTGACCGCCCACGTCGTCGAGCTGGGTGGAGAAGGCGACGAACGACAGGTTCACGGCGTTGAGCATGAGCTCGACGCACATGAACATCACGATGACGTTGCGCCGCACGAGCATGCCGACCCCGCCGATGGAGAACAGCAGCGCGGCGACGACGAGGTACCAGGTCGCGGTCGGGGTCATGCCGACTCCTCCTCGTCGGCGTTCGACCGCCGGGCGAGGGCCACCCCGCCGACCACGCCCACGACGAGGAGCGCCGACGTGAGTTCGAACGGCCACAGGTAGGTGGTGAACAGGGCCCGTGCGACGTGCTCGACGTTGCCGCCTGCCCCGCCGCGCAGCGGCCCGGTCGCCGTCGTGGCGCCGGTCGCCCAGTGGTTGCCCATGATGCCGACGAGGAGCACGAACCCGATGAGCCCGAGCCCGATGGCGAGAGGTCGCTGGATGCGCAGCGGATCGCCGAGGGACTCCTCGCGGTCGACGCCGAGCAGCATGATGACGAACAGGAAGAGCACGACGATCGCCGACGCGTACACGATGACCTGCACCGCCGAGAGCAGGTACGCCTTCTGGAGCACGAAGAACCCGGCGATCGCGAGCAGGGTGCCCACGAGCCAGAGCGCCGAGTGGACCGGGTTGCGCGAGATCACGACGCCGATCGCCCCACCGAGGGCGATCGCAGCGAAGACCACGAACAGGATGGTCACGAACATCAGCCGGCCTGCCCCTGCTCCGGCTCGCGCACGCCGAAGCCGAGTTCGCCCGACCAGTTGACCCGGCCCTCGTAGTCGGCGTCACCGGCCGGCGAGGTGGCCCGCATCCAACCACTCGTCCGGTCGTCCTCGTCGCCGAGCCACAGCTCCCACGGCTGGCGACGGGCCCGCCCCTCGTCGTCGACGAGCAGTTCGGCCTTCGTGTAGATGGCGTCGGCCCGGTTGTCGAAGGAGAACTCGAAGAGCTTCGACTCCGTGATGGCCTCGGTCGGGCAGGCCTCCACGCACATGTCGCAGTGGATGCAGCGCAGGTAGTTGATCTCGTAGACGAAGCCGTACCGCTCGCCCGGCGACACCGGGGCGTCGGGCGGGTTGTCGGCGCCGCGCACGTAGATGCACTTCGCCGGGCACACGCCGGCGCACAGCTCGCAGCCGATGCACTTCTCCATGCCGTCCTCGTACCGGTTCAGCACGTGACGACCGTGGAAGCGGTCGGGCTTCGGGCGCTTGGTCGTCGGGTAGTCCCCGGTGACCCGCGGCTTGAACATCTGCTTCAGCGTCACACCGAAGCCGGAGAATCGGCCCACTACCGGATCTCCTCCAGGAACTCACTGCGCTTCGGCATCGACAGCCGGAGCACGCCCAGTACGGCGACCGCACCGACCACGGCGGCCGGGACGACGAGGAACAGGTTCCAGTCCTGATCGCGGCCGACGATGATCGTGCCGCTCACCATGATCCAGAGGAACGCGAGCTCGATGAGCCACTTCCAGCCGAGGTCCATGAGCTGGTCGTACCGCAGGCGGGGCAGCGAGGCCCGGATCCACACGGTGCCGAAGAGCAGCGCGAGCAACTTGGCCACGAACCAGAAGATCGGCATGAGCCAGGTGTTCACCGGGTTGTCGGCCGACAGGAACCCGATGGACGGACCGGAGGGTCCGCCGAGGAACAGGGTCACGGCGATCGCCGACATCGTGATGAGGTTCATGAACTCGGCGAGGAAGAAGATCGCGAACCGGATGCCCGTGTACTCGGTGTGGAAGCCGCCCACGAGTTCCTGCTCGGCCTCCACGAGGTCGAACGGCGGGTGGTTCGTCTCGGCCACGGCCGAGATGATGTAGATGACGAACGCGATGAACGCCGGCACCACGTACCAGCGGCCGAGCGAGGTGAGCCCGGTCCACGTCTGCTGCTCCGCGATCGCCCGGGTCGAGAGCGTGCGGGTCTGGAGCAGCACCCCGACGATGGCGAGTCCGAACGCCGCCTCGTAGGAGAGGAGTTGGGCCGAGGCGCGCACGGAGCCGAGGAGCGGGTACTTCGAGCCCGAGGCCCAACCGGCGAGCATGACGCCGTAGAGGCCGAGGCCCGACATCATGAGCAGGAACAGGATGCCGATCGGGATGTCCGCGAGTTGGACGTAGGTCCAGTGGCCCGCGATCGAGACCTTGCCGCCGATCGGCACGATCGCGAACGCGAGGAACGCGGTCATCAGCGAGATGTATGGAGCGAGGAAGAACACCCGGCGGTCCGCGGTGTCCGGGACCGACTGCTCCTTGAAGAACAGCTTGATGCCGTCGGCGAGGGTCTGGAGCAGGCCCCACGGGCCGGCCGTGTCCGGACCCACGCGGTTCTGCATATCGGCGATGACCTTGCGCATGAACCAGACGTAGAACATCACGGCGACGAGCAGGAACGCGAAGATCGCGATCGTCTTGCCGATCACGATGAGGACGACCGTGAGGTCGATCGGCCCGTTGAGGAGCGGGTCGCCCGCGGCGAGGAGACGGTTCACCGGACGGTCTCCACCCGGAGGTCGGTCACGACGCTCGTCGCGTCGACGAGGTCCCCGACCCCGACCCCGGGGAGGTTGAAGGTCATGACGGCGACCCCCAGGGGTACCGACGCGTCGCCGGTGAGGACGAGGGTCTGGGTACCGCGTGCGGTGGTGATGCGGACCGGATCGCCCTCACCCACGCCGATGCGCGTGATCTCCTGCGGGTGCACGCGCAGCGCCGGTTCCGGCACGAGGCCGGCGAGTGACGGCGACGCGCTCACGGTGCGACCGGCGTCGTAGAGGCGTCGGCCGGCGACGAGTCGCAACGCGTAGTTGTCGCGGCCCGGGGTCGGCCGGGCCTCCGCCCCCCGCCAGGCGATCGCGGCCGCCGCCGGGAGCACCGACTCCTCGACGGACCCGGTCGCCTCGGCGTCCGCCTCGGCGCTCGGGGCCTCGTCGGTCGCGTCGGTGGTCGCCGGTTCGGGCTCCTCGGGGGCGATCGGCTCCCATGAGAAGTCGGTCACCGGGATGCGCCGGGCCTCGAGCACGAGGTCGTCGCGGTGCTCGGCGAGGGGCAGCACCACGCCGTCCCGGGCGCGCCGGATGAGCGTGGCGTCCACCTCGGCGAACGCGGGGGCCACCCGGGCGATCTCGTCCTGGAGTTCGGTCTCGTCCTCGAGGTCGAAGTCGGTGCCCAGCCGCAGCGCGAGCTCGCCCGCGATCCGCCAGTCGGGCATCGGGCTGCCGTCGGGCGACACCTTGCGCGCCACCCGCTGCACCCGACCCTCGAGGTTCGTCGTGGTGCCGGCCTGCTCGCCCCACACCGACACGGGGAGCACCACATCGGCGGCCGCGGCGGCCTCGGTGAGGGTCGCGTCGACCGCGACCACGAAGCCGGCGCCGTGGACGCCGGCGCGGGCGAGGTGGCGATCGGGGAAGTCGTCGGTGATGTCGGCGCCCAGGAGCACGAGCGCACCGATCCGTCCCTCGGCGGCCGCGCCGAGCACCCCGGTGGCGTCCAGCCCGCGCGCCTCGGGCACCCGACCCCAGGCGCGTCGGAACCGATCCGCACCGTCCTCGAGCGACACACGACCCGGGAGCACACCCGGCGCGAGCCCGAGTTCGAGCGCACCCCGCACGTTGCCGCGGCGCAGCGCCATGAGGAACCGGGACTCCGGCAGCGCGGCGAGCACGCCCGCCGCGGCCACCGTGGCGTCCTCGGCGGTCGCGACGTCCGGGCGACCGAGCACGACGACGATCGGGCCGGATCGGCCCTCGATGAGCGGCGCGAGTGCCGCAGCGACGTCGCGGGCGGCGGTCCCCTGCTCGGCCGGCAGGTGGCGGACGGTCGCCGCCGCGTACTTCGAGAGTCCGTGGTCGAGCGCGCTCACGTCCACGAGCGGGACCCCGAGGTCGACCGCGGCGCGGCGCACGCGCAGGTAGAGGACCGGCAGCTCCTCCTTGAGGTCGGGAGCGAGCAGCACGATCGCGGCCGCGCGATCGAGATCCGGGATGGTCGCGCCGGGGAGGCCGAGCACGAGTTCGGCCGGGAGACCGTCGCCGAGCTGCGCATCGACGTGGTCGGTCCCGATGACGCCCTTGGCGAGGCGGGCCCACGCGTACGCGTCCTCGTTCGTGCCACGGGCCCCGCCGAGCACCGCGACGCTCGCCGGACCGTGGAGGTCGAGGGCCCGCTGGATGCCCGCCGCCGCCGCGTCGAGGGCCTCCGGCCACGAGCACGGGACGAGGGCCCCGTCGCGACGCACCATCGGGGTGCGCACCCGCGTGTCGGCGTGCACGGCCTCGACCCCGAACCGACCCTTGTCGCAGAGCCAGCCGTGGTTCGTGGGCTCGACGTCGACGCCGAGCATCCGCACGACGCGGTTCGAGGAGGACTCCACCGAGCCGCGGCAGCCCACCGAGCAGATCTGGCAGGTGGTCTCGACGCTCGCGAGGTCCCACGGGCGAGCCTTGAACCGGTACGGCTTCGCCGTGAGCGCGCCGACGGGGCACACCTGGACCGTGTTGCCCGAGAAGTACGAGACGAACGGGTCGTCGGGGTAGGTGATGACCTGCATCTGGCCACCCCGCTCACCGAAGTCGATGAGGGGATCGCCGGCGATGTCGTCGGCGAAGCGGGTGCAGCGGCTGCACTGGATGCAGCGCTCGCGGTCGAGCAGCACGAGGTCCGAGATCGGGATCGGCTTCTCGTAGTGCCGCTTCTCCTCGACGTAGCGCGACTCCGCCGGCCCGAACGCCAGCGTCTGGTCCTGGAGCGGGCACTCGCCGCCGCGGTCGCAGACCGGGCAGTCGAGCGGGTGGTTGATGAGGAGGAACTCGAGGACGCCGTCCTGGGCCTTCTTGACCGTCTCGGACTGGGTGGAGACGACCATGCCGTCGGTGACGGTGGTGGTGCAGGCCGGCGGCAGGCCGCGCACACCGTCGACCTCGACGAGGCACATGCGGCACATGCCGACCGGCTTCATGCGTTCGTGCCAGCAGAAGCGGGGCACGAACGTGCCGTTGTCCTGCGCGACCTTGATGAGCAGTTCGCCCTTGTCGGCCTGCACCTCACGACCGTCGATCGTGACGGAGACCTTCTCCTGCGCGTCGCTCATGCGGTGGCCCTGCACATCGCAATGACCTCGTCGCGGAAGTACTTCTGGAGACTGACGACGGCCGACACCGCCGACGGCCCGAGCGGGCAGATCGTGGTCTGGCTGAACGGCGCGTTGAGCCCCGGGGAGATGTTGTCGCCCACGTCGAGGAGCAGGTCGAGGTCCTGGGGCCGACCCTCGCCGTGCGAGATCCGGTACAGGATCTTCTCGATCCAGCCGGTGCCCTCACGGCACGGCGTGCACTTGCCGCAGGACTCGTGGGCGAAGAACTTGGCGAGCCGCCACGCGACGAGCGCCGGGTTGGTGGTGTCGTCGTAGACCATCACCGCGCCCGACCCCAGCATCACGCCGAAGGTCTGCTGCACGTAGTCCATGTCGAGCGGGGCGTCGAGGTGCTCGTCCGAGCCGGTGAGCCACTGCGAGGACGCGCCGCCGGGGATGAAGAACTTGACCGAGCGGCCGTCGCGGACGCCGCCCGCGAGCTCGGGCGAGAAGATGAGGTCGCGGAAGGTCATCCCGAGTTCGACCTCGTAGTTGCCCGGCCGGTTGACGTGGCCCGACACCGAGAAGATGCGGGTTCCGGTCGACCGGTTCACCCCCAACTTGGCGTACTCCTCGCCCCCCATCGCGACGATGTGCGGGAGGGTGGCGAGCGTCTCGACGTTGTTCACGACCGTCGGCTTCGCGTACAGGCCCGCGACCGCCGGGAACGGCGGGCGGATGCGGGGCTGGCCCCGGTCGCCCTCGAGGCTCGAGAGGAGGGCGGTCTCCTCGCCGCAGATGTACGCGCCGGCCCCCCGGTGGATGACGACGTCGAGGTCGAACCCGGAGCCGAGGATGTCGTCGCCGAGGAACCCGGCGGCCATCGCCTCGCGCCGCGCGGCCTCGAGCCGCTCGAACCCGAGCGCGAACTCCCCGCGCAGGTAGATGAAGGCCTTGTTGCAGCCGATGGCGTAGGACGCGATCGCGATGCCCTCGAGCAGCTGGTGCGGGTCGCGCTCGACGAGCATACGGTCCTTGAAGGTGGACGGCTCACCCTCGTCCCCGTTCACCACGAGGTACCGGGGGTAGTTGCCCTCCGGGAGGAAGGACCACTTCGTGCCGGTCGGGAACCCGGCCCCGCCGCGCCCCCGCAGGCCGGCGGCCGCGACCTGCTCGGCGCCGATCGCCGCCGGCTCCATGGCCAGCGCCTTGCGGAGCGCGTCGTACCCACCGCTCGCGGTGAAGCCGGCGAGCGTCCAGGAGTCCTCGGTGCGGTCGCGCAGCCGCTTCGTGATGATCCGGGTCTCGGTCGCGTGTCCCATCAGGCTCCGCCTCCCGCCGTGCCACCGCTCACGCCGCGGGCGGTGAGATCGCCGCGCTTGTAGGCGTCGACGATGTCGGCCGCGCCCTCGGGCGTCAGGCTCTCGTGGAACTCGTAGTTGACCTGCATGGCCGGCGCGTTCCCGCACGCGGCGAGGCACTCGACCTCCTCGATGGTGACCTCGGGGTCGCCGGCGTAGCGACGTTCGAGGTGCTCGAGCACCTCCGGCCCGCCGAGGACGAGGCAGGTGACGTTCGTGCAGACGGAGACCACGAGGCGCCCCACGGGGTCGCGCTTGAACATCGTGTAGAAGGACGTCGTCCCGAGCACCTCGGCCGGCGTCACGCCCACGAGACCGGCGATCTCGCGCATGGCGTCCTCGGTGAGCCAGCCGTCCTGGTCCTGCGCGAGGTGCGCCAGCGGCAGGATGGCGGACTTCGCCTTCGGGTAGCGCGCCAGGATGTCGTGCGCGACCGCGAGATTCTCGTTCGTGAAGGCCATTACCGGTCGACCTCGCCCATGATCGGGTCGACGGTGGAGATGATCGCGACCGCATCGGCCACGAGACGGTTCTCCATCATCGGACTCATCGCCTGCAGGTTGTAGAAGGACGGGCCGCGCACGTGCATCCGCGCCGGCTTGCCCGTGCCGTCGGACACGACGTAGCAGCCGATCTCGCCGCGCGGGGACTCGATCGAGGCGTAGGTCTCACCGGCCGGCACCCGGAAGCCCTCGGTGAAGAGCTTGAAGTGGTGGATGAGGGCCTCCATCGACTCGTCGATGCGGGCCCGCGGCGGCGGCGTGACCTTCTTGTCCTGAACGCGGTAGTCGCCACCCGGCATCTTCGCCACGCACTGGCGCACGATCCTCACCGACTCGAGGATCTCGTAGAGCCGGATGCGGTACCGGTCGTAGCAGTCGCCGTTGTCCGTGTAGATGACGTCGAACTCGACCTGGTCGTACGCGAGGTACGGCTGCGCCTTGCGGAGGTCCCACGGGTAGCCGGTCGACCGGAGCAACGGCCCGGTGATCGACAGGTCGAGGCACTGCTGGGTCGTGAGCACGCCCACGCCCATGAGGCGCTCCTGCCAGATCGGGTTCTCCGACAGGATCGTGTCGTAGTCGGCGACGCCGGCCTCGACGATGTCGCACACCTCGAGGATCGCGTCCTGCCAACCGTCCGGGAGATCGGCGGCCAGACCACCGACGCGGATGAAGTTGTGGTTCATCCGCAGGCCCGTGATCATCTCGAGGACGCGCAGCACCTCCTCGCGCTCGCGCCAGCCGAAGATCATCATCGACACCGCACCGATGTCCATGCCGTTCGTGGCCTGGAACAGGAGGTGCGACGAGATGCGGTTGAGCTCGGCGAGCATCATCCGCATCCACACCGCGCGCTCAGGGATCTCGAGATCGAGCAACTGCTCCACCGCGGTCGCGAACACGAGCTCGTTGGAGAGCGGCGAGAGGTAGTCCATGCGGGTCACGTTCGTGCCGCCCTGGACGTAGGTGAGCTCCTCGCCCGTCTTCTCCATGCCGGTGTGGAGGTACCCGATGATCGGCTTGGCCCGCACGACCGTCTCGCCGTCGAGCTCCATCATGATGCGGAGCACGCCGTGCGTGGAGGGGTGCGACGGCCCCATGTTGATGATCATCGTCTGGCCCTCGCCCTCGAGTTCGGGCCAGGGACCGCCGGCGACGACGATCTCGTGGTGGGGCTTCAGTTCCTGCGCGCCCTCGGAGGTCTGGTGCTCCAGACGTTCGAAGGTGTCCTCGATGTGGGTCATCGCGGGCCCGGGTCCCCCTTGAACGTGACCGGCACGCGCGCCGACAGATCGTCCTTGCGGAGCGGGTGACCGACCCAGTCGTCGGGCATGAGGATGCGCGTGAGCTCCGGGTGACCCGTGAACTCGATCCCCATGAGGTCGTAGACCTCGCGCTCCGGGAACGCCGCGCCGGGGAACACGCCGGTGAGCGACGGCACCGACGGGTCCGCCTCCGGGACCTCGACGATGATGCGCTGCCGGAGCACCCGGGGATGCGAGATGAGGTTGACCACGACCTCGAAGCGTTCCGGGGCCACACCCTCGACGACGACACGGTCGACGTCGCGCAGGTGGTCGACCGCGGTGACGTCGAGGAGCATCGAGAACTCCTCCTCGGCCCGCAGCAGGGCCACGGCGTCGGCGAGGTGCGCGCGGTCGAGGTACACGACCGACTGACCGTGGCTGTCGTGCGCGACAGCCCCCTCGAATCGGGCGACGAGCGCGTCGGACGGCGTGGCGGCACCCATGGCTCAGGCGCTCGCGGGCGTGGTGATCGAGACGGGCGTGCCGTCCATCTGCGGCACCTCGAGGCCGGCGCCGCCGCCGTTCGCCGCGCGGCGCTTCATGATCTCGCCGGTGCGCACGAGTTCGTGGAGGTGGAGGATGCCGTGCATGAGGGTCTCGGGGCCGGGCGGGCACCCGGGCACGTAGACGTCGACCGGCACGATCTGGTCGACGCCCTGCACGATGGCGTAGTTGTTGAACATGCCGCCGCTGCTCGCGCACACGCCCATCGAGATGACCCACTTCGGCTCGACCATCTGGTCGTAGACCTGCCGGAGCACCGGGGCCATCTTCTGGGACACGCGGCCCGACACGATCATGAGGTCGGCGACGCGGGGCGAGGCCCGGAAGACCTCCATGCCGTAGCGCGCGAGGTCGTAGTGCGCGGCGCCCGTGCCCATCATCTCGATCGCGCAGCACGCGAGACCGAAGGTGGCGGGCCACATCGAACGACGGCGCGCCCACTTCACGAGGTCCTCGAGCTGCCCCGTGAGGAAGTTGTGGCCGATCTGCTCCATGCCCATCAGCGAGCACCCACCCCGGTCATGCGGCCACCTCGTCGGCGTCCGCGGCGCGGGCGAAGTCGGACGGGGCACCGGCGCTGCGCAGCACCGGCCGCACGACGCGGTCGGCGACCTGGCGCACGGGTCCCCAATCGAGGGCGCCGGTCGACAGCAGGTACGCGAACGGGACGATGAGCACACCGAGGAACACGCCCATCGCGCCGAGGCCGTAGGCGCCGAGCCCGCGGAACACCGTCGCGAACGGGTACAGGAAGATGATCTCGACGTCGAGGACGATGAAGGCCATCGCGACCAGGTAGAACTTGACCGGGAAGCGCTCGACCGGCTCGTTCTCCGGGATGATGCCGCACTCGTACGGGGCGGTCTTCGCCGGGTGCGGGCGCTTGACGCCGAGCAGCTGCGAGGCGACGAACGAACCCGCGCCGAACCCGAGGGCGAGGATGGCCATCGTCAGGATCGGCAGGTACTGCGCCACGTCACTCCTCGGGCGTCGACGGCTCCCGACCACCGCGGTGGCGGCCGGACCGGTGAACGACGCTACCGCCGCGCACCTGCGGTGAGGCTATTCGGGCGGGGTGCCGCAGCCGGGAAACCTCGGGACCGGCGGGCCGGTCCGGCTCAGGGCTCCGGAGCGACCGCGACGATCCGCTCGACCATCGCGTACGCGGCCTCGGCCGGACCGAGTTCATCGGGGCGCAGGAGGTTCGCCATGATGCGCAGCACCCACTCCATGAGGGTGCGCGACTGCATGCCGACCCGGGTCAACTCGCGCATGACCGCCGGGTTGCCGATCGCCTTCACGAAGAGCCGGGCCACCTTGTAGTAGAGGCCGTAGGTCTCGGCGAGCTGGTCGGGGTAGGTGCGCAGGGCCAGGCCGTCGCCCGAGGAGAGCGCCAGGTCGACCGCCCCGGCGGCCATCCGCCCGGTCTCGTAGCCGTAGGCGATGCCCTCGCCGTTGAAGGGGTTGATGGCCCCGGAGGCGTCGCCGGCCACGATCCAACTCGGCCCGACGTTCGGGGTGACCGACCCGCCGGTGGGCAACTTGCCCCCGGTCACCGGCCCATCGGCGGTCTCGGGGGACAGCCCCCAATAATTAGGTGCGACGTCGACGAAGGTGTCCATGAGTCGGCTGGTGTTGATGTCCTTCCAGCCCGAGAAGGTGCTGAGGAGCCCGACCCCGACGTTGACCCGCCCGTCACCGAGCGGAAAGATCCAGCCATATCCCGGAAGATGCGCGCCGTCCCGATCCACGATGTCGAGGTGGCTCTCGATCCAGGGGTCGTCGTGGAGCGGGCTGCGGTAGTAGCCCCGGACCGCCATCCCGAGCGGGTAGGACCGGTCCCGCTGGGTGCCCAGGGCCCGGCCGAACCGGGAGTTCGAGCCGTCGGCGACCACGATGTAGCGGGCCCCCACGGCCTCCACCTCGCCCGTGGCCTTGTGCTTGATGGCCGCCCCGGTCACGATCCCGCCGTCCAGCAGGGGCTCGACGGCCTCGGCCCCCTGCCAGAGGGTCGCCCCGGCCTCGACGGCCCGGTTCGCGACCATCTCGTCGAGGTCCCGCCGGCGCACGACATATCCATGATCTGGGAATTCCGGGTGCTGGGGCCAGGCCAGCTCCATGGTCACCCCGTGGGCGATCGAGCGGAGCCCGTCGTACCGGTGGAACTCCGACAGGGGCCCCTCGAGGCCCATGTCGACGAGCTGCTTCACCGACCGGGGGGTCAGGCCGTCGCCGCAGGTCTTCTCCCGGGGGAACACCTTCCGCTCGACCACGAGGACCCGGTGCCCGCGCGACGCGAGCCAGTACGCGGCCGATGCACCCGCCGGGCCGGCCCCCACGACGAGGGCGTCGTAGCGATCACGGGAGGGGGTCGCCGTCATGACCGGCATCGTCGCGCACGCGACCCCCGGGTGACGCAACGCGCCGGGCGCGCGAGACGGGGGTCACGGACCTTTCGTGGGTGCACACCTGATGAGTTGCCACTCCGCCTAGCGTGATAGGAAACTGCGTTGCGATCACCGGTGAGCGCCCGTCACAGGGTCGGCGCTGCACCCACTGGGAGGACACCCGAGCGATGCCCAACCTGCTGCCCGACTGGCACTTCATCCGCCCGATGGGCCGCCTGATCTGGTCCTCCTTGTTCCTCATCATCGGCACCGCGCTCGTCGTCTGGCAGATGCGCAAGCCGAAGTCCGAGCAGCCCGGCACCTGGGCGATGGCGATGGCCGGCTCGGTCTACGTGTTCGCCCTCTTCCTGCTCGCCTACGCCGTCGTGCCGCACGAGATCATCCAGTTCTGCGACAGCTACCTGAAGTGGGGCAAGGACACCTTCCTGTTCCGCAGCGGCCAGGAGGTGCTCGGCTTCGAGCTCCCGATCTCGTTCACGTACCAGGCGCTGCGCGACATCCTCGTCGTCGGGGTGTACGGCGTCCTGTTCGGCATCAACATCGCACTGTTCGTGCTCTGGCAGAAGCGACCGACCGCGGCGCAGGCCGAGGCGCGCAAGCAGGCAAGCATCGACGCCGGGACCTCCCGCTTCGGCCGACCCCTCAAGGCGAAGGCCTGATCGATGGCCAAGTCCGAGGCGAACCCGCCGATGCCCGACTTCTCCACGGAGTACGTGCTCCAGGAGGTCGACCCCACCTACCTCACCCAGGCCGTCAAGCCGAAGCAGTTCCTGCACATCGACCAGTCGGAGTGCATCACCTGCGAGGGCTGCGTCGACATCTGCCCGTGGAAGTGCATCCACATGGTCTCGGTCGACGCCATCACCGAGGCCATCGGCACCGAGCTGCCGGGGAACGACCCCCGCGACTCGGTGGCGTTCATCGTCGACGAGGACGTCTGCACCCGCTGCGCCCTCTGCGTCGACCGCTGTCCCACCGGCATCATCGTCCTCGGCAAGATCGCATCCCCCGGTGCCGCCGGCGACCCGCACGCTCGCAACGAGCGGCACGGGTACTCCTACGGCGTCCGGTTCTGATCCACGAAACAAGGAGACACGACCGTGGCCAACGGCAACGGTACGACACTGGCGAATCGGGCGAGTGAGCTCGGCGGCAAGATCACGGACTCGCAGGTCTGGAACTCGATCTTCCGACCCGGCTCGATCTTCCGCAAGGGCTACACCGACAGCCCCCGGAACCGTTCGTACGTGATCATGAACAGCGTGCTGTACCACCTCCACCCGGTGAAGGTGAAGCGGCACGCGGTCAAGGTCTCCTACACGCTGTGCCTCGGCGGCCTGTCGTTCTTCACGTTCATCGTGCTGACGGTCACCGGCATCTTCCTGATGTTCTTCTACCGACCGACCGACACGCAGGCATGGGCCAACGTCCAGCAGCTCGAGACCGCGGTCTACTTCGGGTCGCTGATCCGCAACATGCACCGCTGGGCCGCGCACCTCATGGTGATCAGCGTGTTCCTGCACATGAGCCGCGTCTTCTACCACGGCGCCTACAAGGCGCCGCGGGAGTTCAACTGGGTGATCGGCGTGATCCTCCTCACGCTGACCCTGCTGCTCTCGTTCACCTGCTACCTGCTCCCGTGGGACCAGCTCGCACTGTGGGCCGTGACCGTGGGTACGAACATGATGGGCTACACGCCGGTCTTCGGACAGCAGGTGCGCTACGCCCTGCTCGGCGCGAACGAGATCAGCGGCGACACGTTGCTGCGCTGGTACGTGCTGCACGTGATCCTGTAGCCATTCGTCGCCGTGATCTTCATGGCGATCCACTTCTGGCGCGTCCGCAAGGATGGCGGCATCTCCGGACCCCTGTAGGCCGAGGAGCACTCCGATCATGGGTGAAGTCCCCGAACACCTCCTGAAGCGCAGCGCCCAGCGTCGTGCCCAGCTCTCCGGCGACGCCGGAGCCGCTGACGCGCCCGCCGACGCGCCCGCGCCCGCCGAGGACGCCGCTCCGGCCGAGGCGCCCGTCGCCGCGGCGGCGGCCGACGACGGCGACGTGATCACCGAGTCCAAGGGTGGCGTGCCGGCGCACCTGCTCGAGCGGTCCCGCAAGCGCAAGGCGGCGGCCGCCGGGGGCGGCGCCGCCGCAGGAGCCGCAGCCACCGCCACGGCGACCGCACCCCGGACCGCCGCGACCGCGGCCCCGTCCGGCACCGGCCCCGGTGGTCACACCCAGCGCCTCCTGACGGTCGTGAAGTCCGGGTCGATCCAGCAGACCCGCTCCGAGCCCGTCGACAAGGTCCACACCTGGCCGCACCTGCTCGTCGTCGAGCTCGCCGCCTCGCTCGCGGTCCTCGCGCTCCTGCTCGTCTTCTCAGCGATCGTGCGCGCACCGCTGCTCGGCCTGGCCGACGTGAACCAGACGCCGAACCCCTCGAAGGCGCCCTGGTACTTCCTCGGGCTGCAGGAGATGCTCACCATGTTCCACCCGATGGTCGCCGGTGTGACCGTCCCGGGCATTGGCCTCTTCCTGCTCATCATCGCCCCCTACGTCGACAAGAACCCCTCCAACAAGCCGGACGACCGCAAGTGGGCGATCTCGATGTTCACCCTCTTCCTCATGTTCTGGGCGATCCTCGTCATCATCGGTTCCTTCTTCCGCGGCACGGGCTTCAACTTCGTGTTCCCGTGGAAGGACGGCATCTTCTTCGAGCTGTAGGAGACACCCCGTGTTCGTGCTCGTCCTCGCCATCGTCGCGCTGCTCGTCCTCGCGGCCGTGGCGGTCCTCGCCTCCGCCCGCCGTCGTGCGAACGACGCATCCGGCAACGTCACCGGACGTCTCGCCGGCGAGACGCGCCAGCGCGACCGTGAGGCCGCCGCCTCCGCGACCACCGACGGCGAGGCCGCGGCGTCCGCCGAGGCCCGCGAGCGCTCGGACGCCACGAAGGGCGAACTCGTGGCCGCCGGGGCGGTACCGGCGGTGCGCACCGAGCGCCAGCCGGTCGACGAGGAGACGATCGGCATCAGCCGGCGGCAGTTCTTCAACCGCGGCATCGTGCTCTCCCTCGCCCTCGCCATCGGTGCGTTCGGCGCCGCGGCGATCGCGTTCCTCTACTCGAAGTCCACCGGCGGCTTCGGCTCCAAGGTCCAGGTCGACAAGAACCTCAAGGACGTCCTCGCCTTCACGAGCGAGAAGAAGGAGCCGTACTACGTCCCGGAGGCGCGCACGTACCTCGTGCCGTACCCGACCGCCGACGTCGACGCGGCGAAGCAGGTGCCGCAGTACGAGAAGATCATCCCGAACATGGAGCAGGGGATCGTCGCGATCTACCAGAAGTGCGTGCACCTCGGCTGCAAGGTGCCGTGGTGCGCGTCGTCGCAGTGGTTCGAGTGCCCCTGCCACGGTTCGAAGTACAACCGGGTCGGTGAGTATCGGGGCGGTCCCGCGCCGCGAGGCCTCGACCACTTCGTCATTTCCATCTCCGGCAGCGGATCGATGACGGTCGACACCTCGGTCGTCCTCATCGGCGCGCCACTCGGGACCGACACCACGGAGCAGGGCGCCGAGGGGCCGCCCTGCGTTGGGGGCTGATACCTGATGTACCTCGCCATCACGCTCCGAACGGGGCTGATCACGCTCAACGTCCTGGCGATCCTCACGATCGTCGGTATCGTCGCGTACCGGGTCCTCAGCGTGCGCCGGGTCCCGACCGAGCGCGCCCCGCAGAACCTCGCCGAGCCGATGCCCGACGAGGTCATGGAGTCGCGCAAGCTCGAGCGGTCACTCCGCTGGGCCTTCACCTTCGCGGTGATCCTCGCCGCCGGCCTGCCGCTCTACTGGCTGGTCGAGCCGGACCGCCAAGCCTCGGCGACCAAGGGGTTCGAGGAGCGCGCCGTGGAGCGCGGCGAGGTCCTCTACTCCAACAAGGACATGCCGAACTACGACCCCGCGAAGTCGCTGCTGTGTGCGAACTGCCACGGTGCGGACGCCCGCGGCGGTCAGGCGCCCTTCGTCGTGACCCCCGCCGCCCAGGGCGACGACGAGGCCCGACCGATCCAGGTCGCTTGGAAGGCTCCGGCCCTCGACGACGTCTTCTCCCGCTTCGACGAGGAGCAGGTGAACACCGTCCTCGTCTACGGACGGCCCGGCTCGCCGATGCCGGCCTGGGGTGTGGCCGGCGGTGGTCCGAAGAACGACCAGGCCATCTCGGACCTCATCGCGTACCTCAAGCACATCCAGGTGTCGGCGAAGAAGGCCGGCGCGGTCGCGAGTGCGGCCCCGAAGAAGTACGTCGCCGAGCAGCAGCAGTACGTGTCGGCGGCCGAGCAGAACCTCGCCGATGCGGAGGAGGCGCTCGCCGCCGCCACCACCCCCGAGGAACGGGCCGACGCCGAGCAGGCCGTCGCCGACGCGCAGTTCGCTCTGCGTCGCAGTCAGGCCCGCTACGAGGAGATGGCGAACGCGAGCGAGGGCCAGTTGCTCTTCGAGACGAACTGCGCCCGTTGCCACACCAAGGCGTGGTCGTACTACGACCCGGCGAACCCGAAGATCCCCGACATCCCGCCGGCCGGTTCCGGGGCCCTCGGGCCGTCACTGCGCGCCGGCTCGGTGCTCCAGCAGTTCCCGGGCCTGCCCGCCGACGACCCGAACACCCCGGGCTTCATCAAGCAGTACGACTGGGTGGCCGTGGGCGCGGGCATCAACAAGCCGTACGGCGTGCGCGGGATCTCCTCCGGGCAGATGCCGCACATGGGCATCATCCTGACCAAGGCCCAGATCGAGGCCATCATCAAGTACGAGCGCTCGCTCTAGGGCCGGCGAGGAGAACCTGTGGACCTGTTGAGCCTTGCGAGTGGGGGCCTCCGCGACACGAACATCTGGTACCCGACGATCCTCGGCGTCCTCGTCGTGGCGTCGGCGATCTTCCTGTTCGTCGGGGGGACGTACCTGCTCCTCGCCACGAACACCGGCGCCCGCCTCGGGTTCCTCATCACCGTGGCCGGGCTCAGCGGCATGATGCTGCTGCTCTCGACGCTGTGGTGGACCACGAACTCGCCCTTCAACACGCTCAAGGGCCGGGTGCCCAAGTGGGTGCCGGTCGAGAGCATCGAGGGCGACGACCTCGCTCGGTCGGACATCCCGGCGATCCAGGAGATCACGGACGCCGACGAGGTGTCCCTCGCCGACCAGACGAACATCAAGGCCGCGGTCGACTCCCTCGTGGTGATCCCGACCGGCTCGAACGGCGAGGAACCCGAGCCGCCGGACGAGTTCCAGACCTTCACCGTGACCACCGACTACCTCGTGGAGCGGGCCTACCAGGTGGGCGGAGAATCCTGGCTCGTGAAGAGCGCGCCGTTCTTCAAGCCCGGCAACATCGGGGTCGAGGTCGACTCGAGCTTCCCGTGGTTGCACGTGACCGGCCACGTGCCGGCGTACGCCGTCGCCGTGCTGTGCCCGGTCGACAAGGAAGCCCAGGACGTCCCGTTCGGGGACCCGATCCCGAACCCGACCTGTGACAAGGCCGAGGAGCCCACGACGATCGTCCTCGAGAGGGACCTCGGATCGGTGCGGTTCCCGCCGTTCATGACGATGGTCGCCTCGGCGATCCTCTTCATCCTCTCGCTGCTCGGCCTGCACTGGCGTGAGCGGGACCTCCAGGAGCAGGCCGCCGAGGAGTCCGAGGACGAGACCGCCGACACGACCCCGGCCACGGTCGACGCGTAGGAGCCACGATGGACCGTCTCACCGCCACCAGCCGCCGCGTCGCCCTCACCGCCGTCGGGCTCATCACCGTCCTCATGCTCGCCGGGTGCGGACCGGACGTCCGCAACGGTCAGCTCGTCGACGCCGGTGGTGAGGGGGGCCAGGGCGGCCTCGCCTTCGTCATCCTCGCGGTCGTCGTGGGACTGCTCTTCGCCTCGCTCTTCTACATGGACCGCGTGCGCAAGCGCCGCAGCGGCGAGGGCGACTGAGCGCCTCCGACGATCCCAGCACGACGCGGACGGGCCGCCCCTCAGGGCGGCCCGCTCGCGTGGTGACCCGTCGTGCGCCGGTCCGCCCGGCGGGGCCTCAGCCGTTCGCCATCGCGTCGGCGAGTGCACGCAACCACGACGCCGCGTCACCGATGTGGGTCGAGCCGTGCATGAGGGCCAGCGCCTCCGGCTCGAGTGCGGCGAGACGCTCGAGGGTCGGTCCGGTCTGCGGTGCCCGGGACATCGCGCCGAACATCGCCTCGGCCTCGACGGCGGGCCCGACCGGGGACTCCGTGCTCGTCGGACCGACCTCACCC
>JBJTWK010000024.1:0-6894 GCA_046081705.1 Actinomycetes bacterium
GCCGTCACTGCGGGCACTCTCGAACTCGATCTTCGCGTCGTGCTCGAGGCCCTGCTGGACCTTCGCCCCGGCGACCTTCGTCAACCGCGCCTCGAGGGTCTACGCACCGTCGTGGCGGACCCCGAAGCGTACGAAGCGACCATTGTGGACCTTGTCCTGCTCGGCCTGACCGTGATCCGTGGCACGCGCGACGACCCGGTCCGTCTCCTTCTGCAGGTCCTTCACCGACCCCCACTGGGTCTGGCGCAACAGGTGGCCCTCGGCGTTCGGATCGGCGGCCGCGCCGCGGGCGACCTCGATCGCGTGCGTCTCTGAGATCACGCCCCTGGTCAGGGCGTTGGCGGAGTCGGGCATCCGACCGAGTCGGTTCCCCAGCTCCACGGTGCGACTCGCGTCATGCCACGACCCGCCGGTGGTCTTCGCGACCCAGGCCTCCGGACACTTCGACGTGCCGTCGTTCCACGCGTCCTTGCGCGTGACCTCGCCGATCGTCAGGGCCTGCAAGCCGGCGAGCTTGCGTTCCATCCGGTCCACGACCCGGACCTGATCCCGCAACGACGCGGCCGACATGCACGCGACATCCGTCGACGCGATCACCGCGTCGATGAGTGCTTCGATGTCGTAGAGCCGTTCGTCCATGCGATGCATTCAACACGGGGGGTCGGACGTCCTCCCCGCGACGCGACGACGCCGGCATCACCCGAGGGTGACGCCGGCGCCCGCGGTGTTCACGACGTGCGCGTCAAGTCACGCGCGGCCCTCCCAGAGGAGCCGCTCCTCGGCGTCCGGGTCGTGCACGACGCCGGTCCCGGTCGCGTCGAAGCGCATGACCGGTCGCGTCGACGGTTCGTACGCGGGCCACCCGGGATCCCCGGTGCGGGCGAAGCGGGTCCAGGCCTCGACCATCGCGTCGGAGAGCGGGCGGCGGTCGTCCCCGTCGCCCGTGAGCATCGCCCCGGCGTCGAGGGTGCCGAACACGAACGGCAGCTCGAGTGCGTGGCAGGCCTTGAGGAAGTCGACGACCCGGCTCTCGTAGGTGAACAGGTACATGAAGGCGTCGCGGCCCTGCTCGTGCTGAGTCTCGGCGACCCGGATCACCGGGATCCGGAAGATGTGGTCCGTCATGAAGGCGACGAGCAGGTCGGAGCCCTTCGCACCCGGTCGGTTCCGTGCGTAGGTGTCGATGAGCGCCTCGGCGTCGTCGCCGAACACGCCCCGGGCCTCGGCGGCGACGCGGGCGGCGTCGACCGAGAAGAGGTTCATGTCGAGCATGAGGAAGAGGGAGAACTCGTCCCGGGTGGTGCCGATGAGCAGGGGCACGTCGCCGAGCCCGTCGCGGAGGGCGGCGAGGGGCTGCTGGGGCAGGTGCGTGCCGTCGACGACCGGGGTGAACGGCATGTCGAGGCGGCCGCCCTGGAGGATCGAGGCCTGCGCGTCGAGGATCGCCTGCACCGGGAGGGCCTGGAGCTCCTCGAGGGTCTCGACCCCCGCGTGGGCGAGGAGGTCCTTGGCGATGACGGAGGCGTCGGCCGCCTCGCGGCAGAAGTTCGCGCCACCGCTCTGCGCGATCGCCTTGTGGAACAGCCCCTGTGCTGCGGGGAGGCCGAGGAGCGTGTTCACGCTCATGGCACCCGCCGACTCGCCGAAGATCGTCACGTTCGCAGGATCGCCGCCGAACGCAGCGATGTTGTCCCGCACCCACTCGAGGGCCGCGACCTGATCGAGCGTCCCCGCGAGGCCGGAGCCCGACGCGGCTTCGCCGGCCACGTCCTCGAGGTGGAGGAAGCCGAACGCGCCGAGCCGGTAGTTGATGGTCACGACCACGACGTCGCCGGTGGCCGCGAGGTGCGCGCCGTCGTAGAGCGGGAACGAGCCGGCGCCGTTGAGGAAGGCGCCGCCGTGGATCCAGACCATGACCGGGCGTGCCCCGTCGAGCCCGGGGGTCCACACGTTGAGGACGAGCGACTCCGCCTCGTCCTGCACGGGCGGCTCGGCGCCCAATGCAGCGTCGAGCGGCGAGGGGAGTTGCGGCACGACCTTCCCGAGGTGCTCCGCGCTGCGTACGCCCGCCCACGGTGCGGGCGGTCGCGGCGGGAGGAAGCGACGCTCGCCGACCGGCGGGGCGGCGAACGGGATGCCGGCGAAGCGGAGCAGACCGCCGTGGTCGGTGCCCGAGAGGGTCCCGTAGGTGGTCTCGACGGTGGGGTTGCTCATCGGTGCTCCTCGGCACTCGGCGGCTGATGGCGGGGCAAAGGGTACTTCGGATCGGGGCCTGGCATCCGCCTGCGCCCGCTACGGTCCCTGCCCGTGACGGATCGCAGTGTTCGGGCCGCGGCAGCCCTGTCGGGGCGGGCGGCGATCGTGGGGGTCGGGGAGACCGAGTTCCTCCGGGGCTCGCCGCGCCTGCCGGTCGAACTCATGCTCGAGGCGTCACGCGCCGCGATCGCGGACGCCGGTCTGACCCCGGCCGACATCGACGGCGTCGTGCCGCCGCCCGGCTACACGACGGTCGAGGAACTCGCGGTCAACCTCGGGATCCGCGACGTCGCCTTCTCGGCCACGGTGCACATGGGCGGCGCGTCGTCGGTCGCCGCGATCCAGGACGCCGCGATGGCCGTGGCCACCGGCGTGGCCTCGACGGTGCTCGTCGTCGTGGGCTGGAACGGGTACTCCGCCTTCCGGCCGCGCGAGGGCGTGCCGACGCCGCGCCGCGGGTTCGACGCGAACGCGGTGGGCGACACCGTGCTCGACCTGTACGTGCCGTACGGCGCGCAGTCGGCGGCGCAGTTCTACGCGTGGATCGCAATGCGCTACGTGCAGCAGTTCGACGTCCGGCCCACCGACACCGGCGAGGTTGCGCTCGCGGCGCGGGCCCACGCGTCGACGCACCCGCTCGCGCTCATGCGCGACACGCCGCTCACGATGGACGAGTACCTCGCGTCGCCGTACGTGTCCGAGCCGTTCCGACGCCTCGACTGCTGCCTCGAGACCGATTGCGCGACGGCGGTGATCGTGACGAGCGTCGAGCGGGCCCGTGATCTGGTCCACCCGCCGGCCGTGGTGCTCGGCGTCGGCGAGGGTCATCCGTACCCGGCCGACGACATCGCGGGTCGTCCGGATCCCTTCCACATCGGGCTCACGGACGCGGCGCCCCGTGCGTTCGGCATGGCGGGGGTCGCCCCGCACGACGCCGACGTGCTCGAGGTGTACGACTGCTTCAGCCACGTCGTGCTGCTGCAGCTCGAGGCGCTCGGTCTGTGCGGGCGCGGCGAGGCGGGCGCCTGGGTGCGGGACGGTCGCATCCGGCTCGGTGGCGAGTTCCCGATGAACACCCACGGTGGCCTGCACTCGCAGGGTCACATGTGGGGCATGAACCACGTGGTCGAGGCGGTCCGGCAGCTGCGCGGCGAACGGGGCGAGGCCCAGGTGCCCGACGCCGAGCTCGCAGTCGTCACCGGCTGGGGCGACTTCGGCGACGGGTCGATCGCGATCCTCGGGACGGACCGATGAGGTACGGGTCGATGAGGAGCGGGCGATGACCGGCGTGAACCCGCACCCGAACCGCATGATCCCGATGGCGGTCGGGCTCAACGCCGAGTACTACCGCCTCGCCGCCGAGACCGGCGTGCTCCACGTGCAGCGCTGCGACGGCTGCGGGGTCCACCGCCACCCGCCACGGGTGTCGTGCGCCGGCTGCGGTTCGGACGCCTGGGCCTGGACGCCGACCGCGATGGTCGGGGAGATCTGGTCCTGGACCGTGACCCACCGCGTGACCGACCCGGCGTTCCTCGACGAGGGGCCGTTCGCCATCGTGGTCGTGGAACTCGACGAGGGGGTCCGGGTGGTCGGGAACACGATCGGCATCCCGCACGAGTCGCTGCGGATCGGCCTCCCGGTGCGGATCGGGCTCGACCGCCGCGGCGACGCCGCGGCGCTCGTCGACGTGGTGCCGCGCTGACGCTCGGTCGGCCGATCGCGGTCAGTCGATGGCGGTCGGACGCCGGAGGTCGGGTTCGAGGTAGATCGTCGTGGCCTCGGGGACCGCAGCGCGGATCCGGGCCTCGATCGCATCGATGTCTGCGGCGACCGCGGGCAGGTCGCCGGACGTCATCTCGACCTTCGCGGCGACGAGGATCTCCTCCGGGCCGAGGTGCATCGTGCGCAGGTGGATGATCGATCGGGCCTCGGGGCCGTCGAGGGCCGCGGCCCGCACGGCGGCCTCGGCGGCCGGGTCGGCGCTCTCGCCGATGAGCAGACTCTTCATCTCCACGGCGAGGAACACCGCGATGATGCAGAGCAGCGTGCCGATCGAGATCGAACCGAGCGCGTCCCACTGCTCGGCTCCGGTCGTCCACGCGAGTGCCACGCCGATGAGTGCGAGGACGAGTCCCGTGAGTGCGCCGATGTCCTCGAGCAGGACGACGGGCAGTTCGGGGTTGCGCGTCTCCCGGATGAAGACGCGCCAGCTGCGCCCGTGACGGGACGGTGTGGCCTCGCGCACGGCGGTGCGCAGCGAGAACGACTCGAGGGTGATCGCGAGCACCAGCACGATCACCGCCACGATCGGGGACTCGAGTTCGTGGGGGTGGCGCAGCTTGTGGATCCCCTCGTAGATCGCGAACAGTCCGCCGAGGGTGAAGAGGACGAGTGCGACGATGAACGCCCAGAAGTACCGCTCCGTCCCATAGCCGAACGGATGGGCCGCGTCGGGGGCCCGCTTGGCCCGACGGCCACCGAGGATGAGCAGCGCCTGGTTGCCGGTGTCTGCGAACGAGTGGATCGCCTCGGCGAGCATCGAGGCGGACCGTGTGAGGACGAACGCGAACACCTTGGAGATGGCGATCCCCAGGTTCGCCAGGAGCGCGGCGATGATCGCCCGTCGACTGCCCTCGTGCACGGTGGGTTTCCTAGCCGATGGCGTCCCAGACCATGGGGCTGGGACCGGCGGGCCCGGGGGCGTCGAGGAGTTCGACGGGGTCGCGCTTGTCGATGTGGCCGATGAGGCCCGAGTACACCGAGTAGCCGACGAGGCGTCGTAGTCGGGTCGGGAACGTCGCCGCGACCTCGCGCGGGATGCCCAACTGCTGGTTCTCCTGCTGGCGGATGTAACCGGCGCAGTAGTTCATGGCGATACCGATGCGGTCGGCGTCGGTCGCGTTCGCGCCGCCGCCGTGCCAGAGCGCGCCGTCCCAGATGAGGACCGAACCGCGCGCCATCTCGGCGGGGATCGACTCGTACTCCGTCATGAGGTCCGGCGCGTGGTCGGCGAGGTGCGAGCCGGGGACGAGTCGGGTCGCCCCGTTCGCCGCCGTGAAGTCGGTGAGCGCCCACATCGAGTTGCACACGACGGGCGGATGCGGACGGGGGATCGGGATGAGCTGGTCGTCGGCGTGGATCACCTGCGCGCGCTCGCCGGGTTGGATCCGGATCGAGGAGAGCGAGGAGATGAGACACCCGGGGTCGAGCACCCGCTCGATGATCGGGAGCACGTGCTCGTGGACGGGGACCTGCTGCCAGACCGGATCGAGGGCGAGGAGGTTGTAGGTGCGGAGCGTGTGGTGCCCCTCGAACGTGTTCGCGCCGGGGCGGACGTCGCGCTCGCGCTCGAGGCGTTCGAGGCTCTCGGTGAGGGCGTCGAGGAGGTCGGGCGCGATGGCGTCCTCGAGCACCGTGTAGCCCTGCTCCGCGACCCGGGCCGCGTGGGCGTCGAGCACCTCGTCCGTCAGCACGTCCCGGAGGTTAGGGCAGGGCCGGGGGAGAGGCGCGGGTGGCGGTCTATCCTCGGCCGCATGGCGATCTACGCGCTCGGCGACCTCGTTCCCCAGATCGATCCGACGGCCTTCGTGCACCCGGACGCGACCATCATCGGTCAGGTCGAGATCGGGGCCGAGGCCTCGATCTGGCCCGCCGCGGTGCTGCGTGGCGACTACGGCCTCATCCGGATCGGTGCCCGCACATCGATCCAGGACGGCACGGTGATCCACGCGACCGCCGAGATGCCCACGATCATCGGCGACGACTGCGTGGTCGGCCACCTCGCGCACCTCGAGTGCTGCGTCGTCGAGGACGGCGCGCTCGTCGGTTCCGGTTCGATCGTGCTCCACCGGGCGATCGTCCGGCGGGGTGCCCTCGTCGGCGCAGCGGCGCTCGTGCCGAACCGGATGGAGGTCCCCGAGAACGCCATGGCGCTCGGGGTCCCGGCGAAGATCAAGGAGGGGGCGTCGAACCCCGACATCATCGCGATCAACGCCCAGGTGTACGTCCAGAACGTCCACCGGTACCGCCACGAGCTGCGCCGGATCGACTGACGGACCCGTCCGTCGCACGGACCTCGCTCGCGATCACATCGGGCGCCGCGTGCCGTCCGATCGGACCGGGAACCGGTAGAGCACGTGGGGACGAAGGCGGTGTCCCTCCGGCACGTTGGGGTGCTCGAAGTCACCCCCGGGGTCGCGCACCATCCCGATCCGCTCCATGACCCGCCACGAGCGCTCGTTCGCGGGATTCGTGAACGACAGGACCTCCGGGAGCGCGGCGTCCTCGTAGCCGAAGCGCACCGCGCGGACGGCGGCCTCGGTCGCGTACCCGTGGCCCCAGTGCTCGCGTGCGAGGCGCCACCCGACCTCGACCGCGGGTGTGAACGGCGTCTCGTACGGGACGGCGTGGAGGCCGACATACCCGATGAACGGTGGCCCGCCCTCGACCTCGACCGCCCAGAGCCCCCAGCCGCGTTCCTCGAACTCGGACTCGATCCGGCCCACGAACGCGGCGGTGTCCTCCGGCGTCATGAGCCGCTGGAAGTGCTCCATCACCGCCGGGTCCGCGTTCAACGCCGCGAACGGCTCGAGGTCGTCCGGTCGCCATCGCCGCATCACGAGCCGATCGGTGTGCAGC
>JBJTWK010000025.1:0-20526 GCA_046081705.1 Actinomycetes bacterium
CGCACCGACCTCCTCGCCCTCCTCATGGCGGGCGTCACGCTCCCGGCCGTCACGCCCGGTATGCGTCGGGCGAACGAGGCGGTCCGCCGCTCGCTGGCGCGAGGGCTGGCAACCCAACCGGTGCTCCTGCCCCTCGACGGCAGCGCGCCGATCGACACGATCTCGAAGACGATCTACAAGTACGTCAAGGAGTACCTGATCTCGAACCCGCAGGTGCTCGCCGCATGGCCGGGCTTCGCCACATGGTGGGAATCGACGCTCATGTCACACACCGACGACGGGCCGGTCCTGTGGGGCGTCGCCGAAGGCGGGCTCAGCGGCTGACGCGACCTCAGAGCCAGGTGCGGAGTTCGGCGGGGATGTCGGTGATGAGGGCGTCGACGCCGGCCGCGGCGAGCGGTGCGGCGACGACCTCGTCGTTCACCGTCCAGACGTTGACCGCCACCTTCGCCGCGTGGCACCGGGCGATGAAGTCCGCGCCGTCGTCCCCGGCGACCGACACCCAGTGCGGGTGGAGCGCGCCGTGTCCGCCCACCGACGCAGCGAGGAGCGCGTCCTCGTTCGCCGTGTCGGGCGCGTAGAGGAACCCGGTCGGCACGGTTGGGTCGAGCGCCCGGACCCGGTCGATCGCAGCGAGTTCGAACGAGGACACGATGACCCGGTCGCCCCCGCGTGCCCGCAGCAGCGCCACCACGCGATCGGCGGTGCGCTGGGTCGGGTCGTACCCCGCATCCCCGGGGCTGTTCTTGATCTCGACGTTCACGAGCCGGCCGGCGCAGGTGTCGAGCACGGCGTCGAGCCGCGGCAGCCACGGCACCGCCGCGGCCAATTCGGCCTCGGTGAGCTCAGGGATGAGGCCGACCTCCGGCACGATCGGGTCGTGGTGGCACACGAGCACGCCGTCGGCCGTGGCGTGGGTGTCGAGCTCCACGCCGTCGGCCCCCTCGGCGAGGGCGGCGGCGAAGGCCTCGACGGTGTTCTCCCGGGCGACCCGGGGCGAGCCCCGGTGACCGAGGACGAGGGGCGTGGGGCTGCTCACAGCCGATCAGGCTAGGTCGGGGCGGGCGCGACCGGCTCCCGGACCGCCGCCGAACCCCCGACGCGAAATCGCAGGTCAGACCCCTTGTCGAACCGGTTACCGCCCCGTAACCTCTCAACAGCCCCGAGAGACACCTCCGGGGACCGAATCACCGGTTCCGCCACATCCGCCACAGGATCGACGCGGACCCCACCAACCACAGCGAGGCCTCCGTGACCCTGACCTGGATCCGCACCCACGACTGGGACGCCGCCGCCTGGCGGGACGAGGCCCTCTGCCGGAACTCGAACCCCGAACTGTTCTTCCCGATCGGGGCCACCGGCGTCGCCGCCGACCAGATCGAGGCCGCCAAGGAGATCTGCGGCATCTGCCCGGTCGCCGAGGCCTGCCTCGAGTTCGCCCTCCAGACGAACCAGGAGGCCGGCGTGTGGGGTGGACGGACCGAGGACGAGCGGCGCGCGCTGCGGCGCGAGCCCGCCCGAGCCGCCGGGTGACCTGAGGCCGTGTCCGCCGAGGCGAACCGGGCCCGCCTCCTCGACACGACGATCGCAGCGATCGACGCCGGCGGCGAGGCCGCCGTGAGCGTCGACGCCATCGCAAAGACCGCCGGGGTGACCGCCCCACGGTCTGCAACCACTTCCGCAACCGCGAGGGCCTCATCGCCGAGGCCCAGGCCGAACGGTTCGACCGGCGCCTCGACGAGGACCTCGCCACGCCCGCCCCACAGCCACGGGCGCCGATGTCACCCGGGCGGCTCCACACCACACCCCGCTCCACCGCTCGCGCACGCGCAGCCCACAGCCACAGGCGCCGATGTCACCCGGGCGGCTCCACGGTTCTCCCGCTCACCGGCACGGGGATGCGCACCCGCACGCGGGTGCCCGGGCGATCGCCGTCGCGAGCGTTCGCCATCTCGATGGTGCCGGCGAGCTCACCCGTGACGAGCGCGTGCACGATCGAGGTCCCGAGACCCGGCGTCGACGCCACGTCGAACCCGTCCGGCAGCCCGACCCCGTCGTCGGTGACGATCACCTCGAGCACGCTGTCCTGCCGCTCGAGGTGCACGCGGACGTTGCCCTCGAGGGGCTCGTCGCCGTGGCGCGGGTAGGCGTGGTCGACCGCGTTCTGCAGCAGTTCGTTCAGCACGACGGCGAGCGGCGTGGCGGTCTCCCCCGGCACGTACCCCGCCTCCCCCGTCACGTCGAATCGCAACCCGCCCTCGCGGTCGGCGACGGTCTCCTCCACGACCCGCACGAGCGGCTTCAAGACCGCGGTGAAGTCGACCTCCTCGCGGGCCTCCTGCGAGAGGGTCTCGTGGACGATCGCGATCGACCGGATGCGTCGCTCGGACTCCTGGATCGCGGCCCGCGCCTCACCGGACCCCATGCGCCGACCCTGCAGGCGGAGGAGCGCCGCGATCGTCTGGAGGTTGTTCTTCACCCGGTGGTGGACCTCACGGATGGTGGCGTCCTTCGACATGAGCATGCGGTCGCGCCGACGCAGGTCGGTGACGTCGCGCAGCAGGATGAGCGCGCCGATCGGCTCGCGGCCCTCGAGCAGCGGCACGACACGCATGAGCACCGCGGCGTCGCCCCGCTCAACCTCCTGGAGCACCGGGAGGCGGCCGCGCCACGCGGTGTCGACCGCGCCGTCGTCGAACCCGAGCTGGTTGATCGCCACGCCGGTCGTGTACGCGTGGATCCCGAGCCGGTGGAGCGCGCTCACGGCGTTCGGGCTCACGTACCCGATCTTCGCGTTGGCGTCGAGGACGACCACGCCGTCGCCGACCCGGGGCGCACCCTCGATCTCGAGATCCTCCCGGGCGAACGGGAAGGTGCCGTCGACGACCATCTGCACGAGGTCGTCGTAGACCTCCATGTAGCAGCGCTCGAGGTCGCCGACCCGCCGACCGGACAGCGTGTCGAACTCGCGGCACAGCACGGCGATCGTCCGGTGCCGGAACGCGACGGGGATCGCCTCGATCTCGATGCGCTGCCCCTCGCCGAGATCCTCCCCCTCGCTCTCGATGACCTCCGCCCGGTGCAGCGCCCGCAGCGCCATCGGGCGCTCGGCCTCGGTGACGACCTGCCCGACGAGGTCGGCGGCGTAGAGGGTCTGGCCGGTGGTCGGGCGCACCTGCCCGCACACCACGAAGCGACGCCCCTCCTCGCCCTCGACCGGTACGAGGAGCAGCAGGTCCGAGAACGACAGGTCGGCCAGGAGCCGCCAGGCGACGAGCAACCGCTGGAGGTGCTCGAGGGCCTCACCCTCGACGTCGGTGTGGAGCTGGGTCAGTTCCTCGAGCGTCGACACGGTCGCGAGCGTACCGGGCGGTCCCCGGATCGGAACTGTGGAGGGTTTCCGTCGTCATGGCGACGGAAACCCTCCAACGTTCGAGCGCGGAGGCGCGGGGGTCAGGCGGCGCGGGCGCCGGTGCTCGCCGCGGCCGCCTCGCGCACGAGACGGCGGGCCAACGGGCGGAAGATGAACCGGTGGAACGGCGCGACGCCGTACCAGTAGGCGCGACCCCAGAGCCCGCGGGGTTGGAACCGGGCCCGCTGGTCGAGGCGCGCCCCATCCTCGGTCGGCGTGATCTCCCACTCGAGCCAGGCCTCGCCGGGCAGGCGCATCTCGGCCCGCAGTCGCAGCAGACGATCCGGCTCGACGGCCTCGACCCGCCAGAAGTCGACGACGTCGCCGACCCGCAGCTCGGTCGGATGCCGTCGTCCACGACGCATGCCGACCCCGCCGAAGAACAGGTCGACGACCCCGCGGACGCTCCAGAGCCAGTTGCCGACGAGCCAGCCCCGCTCGCCCCCGAGCCGCGTGACCTCGGCGAAGAGCGCGGCCGGGTCGACCGCACCGTCGATCCGTTGGTGATCGGAGAACACGACACCGCCCGACCACGACGGGTCGTTCGGCATCGGATCGGCCGGCGTGCGCCCGAACAGTTCGGCGTCGGTCCAGCGGGTGGACACATCGAGGTCGCGCACCCGGGTGAGCGCACGTCGGATCGACTCGCGCGCGTCGATCGGCTCGAACGGCACGATGCGCCGGATCGCGTCGTCGCGCACGACCACCTCGTTGACGAGCGAGTCGATGAGCGGCCGGGCGAGATCGGCGGGCACCGGGGTGACGAGGCCGACCCACAGGCTCGACAGGCGCGGGGTGAGCACCGGCACCGGGATGATGATGCGGCGCCGCAGCCCGGCCTCCTCCGCGTAGAGGTCCATCATGCGGTGGTACGTGAGGACGTCGGCCCCACCGATCTCGAGCATGCGACCGACCGCCGCGGGTTCGAGCAGCACGCCGACGAGGTACCGGAGGACGTCCTGCACGCCGATCGGCTGCACCCGCGTCTCGACCCAACGCGGCGTGGTCATGATCGGCAGCACCTCGACGAGGTACCGCAGCATCTCGAAGCTCGCCGATCCCGACCCGATGATGACGGCCGCCCGCAACTCGGTGACCGGGACCGACCCCGAGCGCAGGACGTCCCCGACGTCGTGCCGGCTGGACAGGTGCGGGGAGAGACCGGTGCCGTTGTCGTCGCCGAGCCCCCCGAGGTAGATGATCTGGCGCACGCCGGCCGCGGCGGCGGCGTCGCGCACGTTCGACGCGGCGCGCCGGTCACGCTCCTCCCAGTCGGCGTCCGCGCCGATCGAGTGGACGAGGTAGTAGACCGCGTCGACGTCGGCGCAGGCGGCCGCCGTACTGACGGGATCGAGGACGTCGCCCTGGACCACCTCCACCCGGTCGCGCCACGGCTCCCCGTCGAGCTTGCGCGGCGTGCGGGCGACGCAGCGGACCTCGTGGCCCGCGGCGACGAGTTCATCGACGAGGCGACGCCCGATGTAGCCGGTGGCCCCCGCCACGAGGACGCGCAGGGGGTGGACGGACGGGGACCCGGTCGACTCCATGGGGAGTGTTCGGCGCCGAGCGGGCCCCCGGATCCCTCCGGGTCGCGATCCGGCTCCGGGTCAGGCGCCGTCGGCGAACAGCGCCTCGGCGATCCGGGCCAGCCCGCCGAGGTCGTGCACGTCGGCGTCGAGGTTCGGGACGTCGACCACCACCTCCGGAGCCCGCCCGAGCTCGGTGCGCAGCTCGGCCTCCCGGCTCGCCACCACCGAGAAGTTCCGGTACGAGGCGGCGATGGTGCGCAGCACCCGGGCGTCGATCGCCGGATCGGCCAGTGCCGCCTCGCCCGTCGCGGCGAGGTCGGCGGCCACCGGCTCCGGGGCGTCCGTGAGCGTCGTCGCCGCCCGCGCGCCGGCCGTGTTCGTGAACGACGCGGGCAGCGTCTTGTTGAGCACGATCGCGCCGAACGGGAAGTCCCGGGCCACGAGTTCGTCGCAGAACACCCGCGCCTCGTGGAGGGGCGACGCCTCGAGGGTCGTGACGACGACGAACGTCGTGCGCTTGTCGTGGAGGAGTCGCTCGACCGCACGGGCCCGGGTGACGAAGCCGTCGTACATCGACTGGAAGTTGAGGAAGAACTCCGCGATGTCCTGGAGGAACTGACTGCCGAGGATGCGATCGGCCACCTGGTAGAAGGGCCGGCTGGCGAGGTTGACGAGGCGGGCGCCGCGGCCGCCGCCGATCCGGTACGGCGCGGTGAGCCAGCGCAGCAGTCGACCGCCGAAGAACTCGGCCATGCGGTGGGGCGCTTCGAGGAAGTCGAGCGCGTTGCGGGTCGGCGGGGTGTCGATGACGATGAGGTCGTACGCGCCCGACGCGTGGATCTCGAAGAGGCGCTCCATCGCGATGTAGTCGTGGCTCTGCACGAACCGGCCCGTGATGTTGTCGTAGAGGGCGTTGTCGATGATCCGGTGCGCCGTGGCCTCGTCGGGCGCATGGCGCATGACGAGTGCGTCCCAGGACTGCTTCGTGTCGAGCATCGCCGCCCACAGCTCACCCCGGGGCGTGAGGCCCACCTCGGTGAAGGCGGACTCGGGGACCCGGGTCTCGACGTTGCCGATCTCCTCGAGGCCGAGGGCGGAGGCGAGGCGCTTCGCCGGGTCGATCGTGAGCACGAGCACCTTGCCGCCGATCCGACTCGCGGCGCCGAGCGCCGTGGCCGCGGCCACGCTCGTCTTGCCGACCCCGCCGGACCCGCAGAGGACGATGATCTCCTTGGCCGCGACCAGCCCGCTCAGGGACGTGCGGTCCGCACTCACAGTCCGAACTCCGCCCCGAGCGAGTCGGCGACGACCCGGGTCTCGCGCAGGCCGTGGGTGCGCGTGAAGAGGTACGGCAGGTAGAGCATCGGCAGGTCCACCGCGGCGCGCAGGTTCGCGAGGTGCACGGCCCGCGTCCGACGCAGCGCCACCGCGAGGCGCGCGCCGTCGAGCACTGCCTCGAGACCCTCGTCGTCGCCGACCGCGGCGCGCAGCACCGCACGGGCCGCGTCGGCGTCGAGCGCGGCGAACGCCGCCTCCTCGGCCCGGGCGAAGAGCTCCGGCAGCACACGGTTCACGATCACCGTGCCGAGCGGCACGTCGAGTTCGGTGCGGGCCCGGGTGACGAGGTCGATCGTCTCGCTCACCGGCATCTCCTCCGGCGTCGTGACGACGTTGAGCGCGGTCACCGCCGGGTCCGAGAGGATGTCGAGCATCCACTCGGTCTGCGAACGGATCGGGCCGACACTCACGAGATCGCGGATGGCGTCGGGAGCACCGAGTTGGGCGAGGACGTGGCCGGAGGCCGCGGCGTCGACGAGGACGAGGTCCCAGGGCGCCCGACCCTCGATCGACTCCCGCACCTCCCAGGCGATCTTGCCGATCGTGAGGACCTCCTTGACCCCCGGCGCGGCGGTGGCGACGAAGTCGAACACGCGGGCGACGGGACCGAGGCGACCGAGCACCGGCACCTTGAGGTTGAGCCGGAGGTACTCCCGCAACGAGGCCTCGGTGTCCATCGCGAGCACCGAGATGTTCGGGTGCACCTCCACCGGGTCGAAGCCGACCGGCGGGTGCTCGAACTTCGTGCAGATGTCGCCCTTGCCGTCGACCTCGACGATGAGGACCCGCTTGCCGAGGTCCGCAGCGAGCAGCGCGAGACCGGCGGTGACGGTGGACTTGCCGACGCCACCCTTGCCGGTGACGACGAGCAGGCGCCGCGCCAGGAGGTCGGGCGCGGCCGTCATGGGATCAGCGGCCGAAGCCGACCTTCTTCGTCGACTCGTCGCCGAGGATCTCGATGTAGGCGATCTTGTCGGTGGGCACGCCGACACGCCGACCCTTGGTGTCGGTCAGCCAGAGCATCGGCCCTGCGAGACCGGCGTCGATGCACGCGGCGACCGAGTCCTCGGTGCCCTCGACCTCGAGCTGCTGCTCCTTGGCCGAGTAGATGACGCCGATCTTGACTTCCATCGTTCGTGTGCTCCTCGCAAGCGGTGGGTGCTCGCCGCATGGTAGCGGCGGGGCGACCGGGTCAGTTGATGCGGAGTTCGGGCCGACGGATCTGGCGCGGGGCGAGTTCGGTGTCGATCCGCTCGGCCGCCTCGCGGAAGGCGACGGCCGCCTGGTCGTCCGGATGGGCGACGGTGATCGGGCGGCCGTCGTCGCCGCCCTCCCGCAGCACCGGGACGAGCGGGATGCGGGCGAGCAGGGGCACCTCGAGCGACCGGGCGAGCTCCTCACCCCCGCCCGATCCGAAGATCTCGTACTCGACCCCGTCGTCGCCGCGGAACCACGACATGTTCTCGATGACCGCCGTGACCTTGAGGTCGACCTTGGCCGCCATGGCCGCGGCACGCTGCGCCACCTTCTGGGCCGCGGGCTGCGGCGTCGTGACGATGACCATCTCGGCGCGCGGGAGGAACTGCGCGATCGAGAGCGAGACGTCGCCGGTGCCCGGGGGCATGTCGACGAGCAGGTAGTCGGGCTCGTCCCAGAACACGTCGGTGAGGAACTGCTCGAGCGCCTTGTGCAGCATCGGCCCGCGCCACACGACCGCCTGGTCCTCCCGAGCGAAGTAGCCCATCGAGATGAGGCGAACGCCGTGCGCGCTCGGCGGGATGATGAGGTCGTCGATCACCTCGGGCGGGTTCGAGATGCCGAGCATGCGCGGCATCGAGAAGCCCCAGACGTCGGCGTCGACCGCCGCCACGGAGTGGCCGCGCAGGGCGAGCGCGATCGCGAGGTTCGTGGTCACTGAGGACTTGCCGACCCCGCCCTTGCCCGACGCGATCGCCAGGATGCGGGTGTTCGAGTTCGTGAACGGGTTCGGGTGCGCACGCGGCGCCGCGGGCGCGGTGGCGTCGGTGACCGCGAGCGGGTTCGGTGCGGGCTCACCCCGCAGCCGGGCGGCGAGGGCCGTGAGCTCGGCCTCGGACGGTTCGGTCACCGAGAACTCGACCCGGCCGATGCCGTCGAGGGCGGTGAGTGCGGCGGTGATGACGCCGTGCAGGGAGCCCCGGTACCCGAGGTCCTCGAGCGGGGGCACGAGGGAGACGACCGCGAGATCGCCGTCGACCGCCACCCCACGCACGATCCCGAACTCCACCACCGGGCGGCGCAGTTCGGGGTCGAGCACGCCGGCGAGTGCGGCGTTCGCTTCGGCCTGACCGGCCATGGGGCCTCCCGGGTATTTCCACTACGGACGTAGGTAGAATACGTGGATGCCCTCGAGCGCCCCCGATCCGGCCCGCTCCCGCGTCGCCGTCACCGCCGCGCCGATGGCCGATCCGACACCGGAGGCCTTCGACCCGGTCGGGTTCAACGCGGCTGTGAGCGCGGTCACGTCGGCGTTCGGCGACCCGACCCGCCGAGAGATCTACCTCTCCCTCCGCAATGCGCCCGAGGGGCGCACCGCGGGCGAAATCGCCCAGGGGTTCGACCTGCACCCGAACGTCGCCCGCCACCACCTCGAGAAGCTCGTCGCCGCCGGCTACGTCGAGGTCGACACCGCCCGACCGGCGGGCGACACCCGCAGCGCCGGTCGACCCTCGAAGCGCTACCGCGCCTCGGCGGTCGAGACGAACCTGTCGTACCCGGCGCGCCGCGACGACCTCATCGGCACCCTGCTCGCCCGAGCGCTCGACCTCCTCCCGCCCGACCAGGCCGAGATCATGGCCGCCGAGGTCGGCTACACGTACGGGCGCGAGCTGGCCGCCCGCATGGGACCCGGCGAGCAGCAGCGCTCCGTGAAGGCCGCAGTCGCCACCGTCGCCGAGGCGCTCACCGCCCATGGCTTCGCCGCACACGCCGAGGCCCGCGGCTCCGAACTCGCGATCGTGGCCGAGGAGTGTCCGTTCGGCGCTGCCGCGCAGCAGTACCCGCACGTCGTGTGCGCCGTCGACCACGGCATGATCCGCGGGCTCATGGCCGGCCTCTACGGCGAGACCACGCCGACGAGCGAGGCGAGCCGTACCGCGGGCGACGCGCACTGCGTCACGCGGCTCGGCTGACGTGACCCGCCGCTACCTCGACCACGCCTCGGCCGCCCCGCTGCGCCCGAGCGCGTTCGAGGCGATGCTGCCGTTCCTCCGGGACCACCACGCCGACCCGGGCCGCCTCCACGCCGAGGGCCGCACGACCCGCGTGGCCCTCGAGACCGCCCGGGAGCAGGTCGCCGCGCTCATCGGGGCCCGCCCGCGCGAGGTCGTGTTCACGAGCGGCGGCACCGAGGCCGCGAACGCCGCGGTGCACGGGGCGATCGCCCGGGCCGTCGAGCGGGGAGGTGCGCCCCACGTCGTCCTCGGGGCGATCGAGCACTCCTGCGTGCGGGAGGCGGCCGAGCGTTCGGCGGCCCACCTCGGTGGCTCGATCTCGGTCGTCGGCTGCGACGCCGAGGGCACCGTCGACTCCGAGGCGCTCGCCGACGCCGTGCGGGCCGACACCGCGCTCGTCGCCCTCCAGGTCGCCAACCACGAGGTCGGCACGATCCAGCCGGTCGCCGAGGCGGTCGCTGCAGTACGCGCCGCGGGCGCACGCCTCGGCGCCGATCCGCTCGTGCTCGCCGACGCCGCGAGCGCGGTCGGGCACGTGCCGGTCGACCTCGGCCCGCTCGGGGTCGACCTCGCGATCGTGAGCGCCCACAAGTTCGGCGGCCCGAAGGGTGCGGGCGCGATGTTCGTGCGTCGCGGCCTCCGGGTGCCGCCCCTGCTCCTCGGCGGCGCGCAGGAACGCGCCCGCCGCGCCGGGCTCGAGGCCGTCGCGACCATGGTCGGATTCGGCGCGGCCGCGGCCGAGGTCGCGGGGACCCTCGACGCCGAGGCCGACCGCAACGCGACGCAGTGCGATCGCATCGCCGCGGACGCGACCGCGGTCGACGGCGTCGTGCGGATGGGCCCGGGCGATGCGGCCCGTCGACTCCCCCACCTCGTGTGCCTCACGATCGAGGGCGTCGAGGCCGAACCGATCCTGCTCGCGCTCGATCAGCGCGGCATCGCCGTGCACTCGGGGTCGGCGTGCTCGAGCGAGACGCTCGAACCCTCTCCCGTGCTCCTCGCCATGGGTGCCGACGCCGACCGCTCCCTGCGGGTCTCGGTCGGGTGGAGCACGACCGACGAGGACGCCGAAGCCTTCGGCCCGGCCTTCGCCGACGCCCTCACGACGCTGCGAGCCCTCCGGAACTAGCGCCCCGACGGGTCAGTGGCCGGCGGAGGAGAAGTACGGGTTCGATCCGCTCGCGTGGTCGGTGACGTCGGCGACGCGGGTGATCTCCGGGACGGCCTCGAGGATCGCGACCTCGATGCCCTCGCGCAGCGTGGCGGCCGCCATGCCGCAGCCCTGGCACCCGCCGGAGAGCTGGAGGTAGGCGACGTCGTCCTCGATCGCGACGAGGTCGGCGCGGCCGCCGTGCGCGGCGATCGCCGGGTTCACGCTCTGCTCGAGCACGGTGAGGATCTTCACGACGACGGGGTTGTCGCGGTCGAGTTCGGGGAGATCGGCACCGACCGGCTTCAGGGCCGGGCTGTTCGGGTTCTGCATCACCATGCCGGCCGGACCGAAGTCGAGCGTCGAACCCGTGAGGTTCTCGACGCCCTCGACCGGGATGACGACGGCGAGGTCGCCGTGGATCTCGGTGACGTCCTCCACCCCGGCGTCGGTCGCCGTGCGGAAGTACATGTCGTAGGTGAAGGCCGTGCCGGAGACGCCGGAGATCTCGACCCAGAGGGCCTGCGTCGCAGGGTCGGGCTCGCCGTCGCGGACCTCGAGGACCTTGGCGAGGGCGGCCTCGGTGATGGTGATGATCTGCGTCATGTCGCTCATGGTACGGGAAGCAACCGTGCCAACTCCGATGCCATTCCCGGCCGGGTTCGACACGAGCCGGCAACTTTGGAGGGTTTCCGTCGTGATGGCGTCGAAAACCCTCGAAAGTTCGGGATCTCGGGCGCGGTGGCCCGGTCGGGGTCGCCGGGACGGGCTGCTCAGGCCTCGGCGGCGAGGAGGTTGAGGGCCGAGCCCGCCCGGAACCAGCCGATGTGCTCCTCGGACATCGTGTGGAGGACCTCGAACGACTCCGTCGACCCGTCGGCGTGGTGCAGGGCCACCGTGAGCGGGCGCCCCGGGGCCAGGTCGGCGAGGCCGAGGATCGCGACCGTGTCGTCGACGAGCACCCGCTCGTAGTCGGCCGGGTCCTTGAACGTGAGCGGCAGCACGCCCTGCTTCTTGAGGTTCGCCTCGTGGATCCGGGCGAAGGACCGCACGAGGATCGCCCGGCCACCCATGAACCGGGGCTCCATCGCCGCGTGCTCACGCGACGAACCCTCGCCGTAGTTCTCGTCCCCGATCGCGAGCCACGAGATCCCGGCGTCCTTGTACCGCTTCGCCAGTTCCGGCAGCGGCACGTGCGACCCGTCGCGGACGTCGACGCCGGTGCCCGACGGGTCGAGCGCGAACGCGTTGTTCGCACCGATGAACAGGTTGCCGGAGATGTTCGTGAGGTGACCGCGGTACTTCAGCCACGGACCGGCCGGCGAGATGTGGTCGGTCGTGCACTTGCCCGTCGCCTTCATGAGCACGCGCAGCCCGGTGAAGTCCTGCCCGTCCCACGCCGGGAACGGCGCGAGCGCCTCGAGTCGGTCCGAGCCGGGCCGGATCGCGACCTCGACCCCACCCCCGTCGGCGGCCGGCGCGATGAACCCCGACTCGCCCGGGTCGAACCCGCGGGCCGGGAGTTCGTCGGCGGTCGGCGCGGTCAGCAGGACCTCGGTGCCGTCCTCGCCGACGACCGGCTCGACCGTGAAGTCGACGTCGAGGCGACCGGTGAGCGCCATGGCGACCACGGTCTCGGGCGAACCGATGAACGAGAGCGTGCCCGCGTTGCCGTCGTTGCGCTTCGGGAAGTTGCGGTTGAACGACGAGACGATCGCGTTCACCTCGCCGGGCTCGATGTCGTCCCGCTGCCACTGACCGATGCACGGACCGCACGCGTTGGCGAGCACGGTCGCGCCGATCGCCTCGAGGTCGGCGAGGAGTCCGTCCCGCTCGATGGTGGCCCGCACCTGCTCCGAGCCCGGCGTGATGAGGAGCGGCGCCTTGACCCGCAGCCCCTGGGCCGAGGCCTGCCGGGCCAGGTTGGCCGCCCGACCGATGTCCTCGTAGGAGGAGTTCGTGCACGACCCGACGAGCGCGGCCGAGATCTCGACCGGGTAGCCCTCCTCGGCGACGGCCTCGCGCATCTTGGCGATCGGGCGGTCGAGGTCCGGGGTGTGCGGGCCGACGAGGTGCGGCACGAGGTGGTCGAGGTCGATCTCGATGACCCGGTCGTAGTACCGCTCGGGATCGGCGTCGACCTCGGGGTCGTTACGCAGCGAGTCGGCGTTCGCCTCGGCGAGCGCAGCCACCGCCTCCCGGCCGGTGGCCCGCAGGTAGGCCGCCATCTTGTCGTCGAACTCGAACAGCGAGCAGGTCGCGCCGATCTCGGCGCCCATGTTGCAGATCGTCGCTTTGCCGGTGGCCGAGATGCTGGCCGCACCGGGCCCGAAGTACTCGACGATCGCGCCGGTGCCGCCCTTCACGGTGAGGATCCCAGCGACCCGCAGGATGATGTCCTTCGGCGAGGTCCACCCGGACAACGAACCGGTGAGGCGAACGCCGATGTGCTTCGGCACCTTGGTGTTGAAGGGCCACCCGGCCATGACGTCGACCGCGTCCGCCCCGCCCACGCCGATGGCGACCATGCCGAGACCGCCAGCGTTCGGGGTGTGCGAGTCGGTGCCAACCATCATCCCGCCGGGGAACGCGTAGTTCTCGAGGACGACCTGGTGGATGATCCCGGAGCCCGGCTTCCAGAACCCGATGCCGTACTTCGCGCTCACCGTGCGCAGGAACTCGTACACCTCGGCGTTCTGGTCGTTGGCCACGGCGAGGTCGGTGGCCGCGCCGACGCGGGCCTGGATGAGGTGGTCGCAGTGGACCGTGCTCGGCACCGCCGTGGTCGGCAGCTCGGCGAGCATGAACTGGAGCAGGGCCATCTGGGCGGTGGCGTCCTGCATGGCGACGCGGTCCGGCCGGTAGTCGCCGTAGTCCTGACCCCGGGCGACGCCGATCGTCGCCACGTCGTCCGCGTGGGCGAACATCACCTTCTCCCCGAAGGTGAGCGGCCGGCCGAGCCGCTCGCGGATGACCGGCAGTCGCTCCGCGAACCGTGCGTACACCCCCTCGACGAGTGCGGTGGGGGTGGACGGGCCGACGGGCTCTGCGGGCATCTGGGTCTCCGGCGAGGATCTGGGGGCGGTCCTCCGATGGTACCGATCGGCGCCGACCCCACCGGGAGCCGGGCGCACGGCGCCGGGACCGCCGGATCAGGCCGGTCCGGGGACGGGGACCGGCCCCGACCGGTCCGTTGCGTCCGCCGGCGCACCCACGGGCGGATCGAGCCCGACCGAGTGCAGCACCCCGAAGTACCAACCGACGACGGCGATGCCGCAGGCGTCGATCAGGATGAGCGACGCGACGTAGATCCGGGAGTACTGGATCGCCCGCAGGTCCTCGGCCTCGAACGAGAACGCGAGCGACAGGAGCAGCAGGGCCATGATGCACGCGCCGACGAGGAACTCCGCGCCCGGGGTGGCCCGATCGTCGATGACACCGTGGCGCGTGCGGGCCGGATCGCCGCGCCCACGCCAGTCGATGAGCACGGCCGATGCGACCGCGAACCACGCGAGCGAGACGCAGTACGCCGCGAACACGTCGCTCGGTCGGTGCCACCCGATGAGCACGACGCCCGTGCCGAAGAGCGCGGCGATGAGGGTGGCCGTGACCGCAAGGATCCACCGCCAGCGCTGCGGCGCCACCATCACGAGCCCGAGCGCGAGCGACATGCCGATGGTGGCGTGGCCGCTCGGGAGGCTCGAGAAGGGGAACCCGCCGATGCCGGGGTGGATCGGCCGTGGGAGGACCCACTTGAGCACCTCGGCGGTGACCACCGAGCCGCCGATGGCGACGACCACCGCACCGGCGAGTCGCCACCGCTGCCGCAGGATCGAGGCGACCGCGTACCCCACGGTCATGACGACGAGCGAGGTCGGGGTGACGATCGTCCGCAGGATGCGTTCCCGGCGCTCGCCGAGTCGGATCGGCGACGCCCAGCGGGCGCCGTACGCGCGGCCGTCGAGCGTCTGGCCCCAGACGGTGAGGACGAACACCACGTAGATCGCGACGAAGCAGAGGACGCAGACCGCCGCCGTGATCCAGAGGGCGCGGGCCCGTCGCCGGGCGCGGGCGTCGACGACCGGACCGGGGTGCGTCGCCATGGGCGGTCCGCCGCGGCCCGACGCTCGAGGCGACGGACTAGCGGTCGCGCTCCTCGATGACGACCGTCGACATCGTGTCGCCGACCTGCGTCGCGAGCGCCACGGGCATGCCGTCGACCACGTACCCGAACAGGTTGTACGCCTTCTGGAGCTTCGGTCGGCAGTCGTCGATGCAGATGAAGAACTGCGAACCGTTGGTGTTCGGCCCGGAGTTCGCCATGGCGACCGCGCCGAGGGTGTACTCGGCGACGACCGGCTCGTCCGCGAACTTGTAGCCGGGGCCGCCGCGGCCCGACCCCTCGGGGCACCCGCCCTGGATGACGAAGTCCGGCACGACCCGGTGGAACGTGAGGCCGTCGTAGTAGCCCTGCCGCGCGAGGCCCACGAAGTTGTTCACCGTCTTCGGGGCGAGCGCGGGGTCGAGGTCCATGACGATCGTGCCGCGGTTCGTGGTGACGGTCGCGCGGTAGATCCTGGACTCGTCGATGTCGTGGGCGGGCTGCTGGGCCACGGGAGCTCCTGGGTTCGGTTCAGGGACGGGTGGTGGAGGGTACGCCACCGGACACCGCGGCCGTGGCCTGGGCGAGCAGTCCGCGCACGGCGTCGGACTGCGGCCCGTCGGGCTCGGCCGCGAGGTACAGCTGGAACTCCGGGATCGCGGCGGCCGGGTCGTTGCGGTCGCGCAGGAGGATGACGCCGCGGAAGAACCGCGCGTCCGGGTACGACGCGTCGATGGCGATGGCCTGCTCGATGCGGGGCAGCCCCTCGTCCGGGAGGCCGGCGAGGCGGGCGATCCAGCCGCTGTAGGCGAAGGGTTCCGGGTCGTCGGGCGAGAGGCGCGTGAGGGTCACGAACTGCTCGAGCGCCCGGGCGTACTCCTGCTGGGCGAGGTAGGCGCGGGCGAGCGCCTTCACGGCCTCCGGGTCCTCCGGGGCCGCCCGCACCCGGGCCTCGAGCACGGCGATCGCGCGGCCGGTCGCCCCCGCAGCGCCGGTCGCCCCGCCGGGGGCCCTCCCGGTGACGAACTGTCCGGGCAGTCGGGCACCCATCGCGAACGACAACGAGACCGCGGCGAACACGGCGAAGGCGACGACCCCGATCCAGACGCCGATCCGCAGCCGCCCGGCCCGTGCGTCGGCCTCGGCCGTCGGGGCGCGCTCGTCCCCCCGCTCGATCGCCCGCAGCACCGCGGCCGCGCGGGCGGTGTAGTCGGCGTGGAGCGTGTCGTAGGTCTCGTCGTCGATCGCGCCCGCGGCGCGCTCGGCCTCGAGGTCCGCGAGCGAGCGCAGGAGGAAGTCGCGCTCGTCGGCGAGCGGACTCATGCGTCGGTCCCGTCGTCGCCCTCGAGCGCCCGGGCCACGAGGGCCTCGTCGTCGTCCGTGGCCCGCAGGCGCGGCGTCCGGCGGCCGCGTCGGACGGCCACCACGTTGCCGGCGGCCGCGAGGATGAGCGCCGCCACCGGTAGGGCCCAGACCACGAGGCCGAGGCCGGTGCCCTGAGGCTTGAGCAGGACCGACTCGCCGTAGAGGTCGATGAAGTACGCGCGCACCTCGGCCTCGGACTCCCCCGCCTCGAGGCGGCGGCGGATCTCGATCCGGGCGGCCCGGGCCGACGCGGTCTGACTGTCGGCGACCGAGAGTCCCTCGCAGTCGACGCAGCGGAACTCGCGCGCCAACCGGGTGGTGCGTCCGCCGATGGAGTCGGCGTCCGCTCGCGGCCACACCGCGAAGGCCACCGCCCCGACGACCACGACTGCGAGGAGGATCCAGGCGATCCGGTTCCGCGCGCTGCTCGGGGTCGCCACGTCAACCCACCCGTGCCGCGGCGGCGACCATGGCGTCGAGGTTCGCAACCGTGACCGGGCCGTACTGCGAGGCGGCCACCACACCGCTCGGCGAGATCACGTAGGTCTCGGGCTGGCCGCGGGTACCGAACGCCAGCGCGGCCCGGCCGCCCGGGTCCATCGCCACCGGCCAGGTGACGTCCTCATCCCGCACGTAGCGCTCGACCGCCCGGCGCGTGTCCTCCCGCACGATGCCGAGCATCGTGACCAAGTCGTCGTCCCGGTTCGCCGACCACCAGGCCACGAGCGCGTCGTGCTCCTGCCGGCACGGGATGCACCACGAGTTCCAGAAGTTCACGACGACCGTGCGCCCGAGCTGGCTCTCGTCGGACACGCGACCGCCGGCGAGGAGTTCGAGGTCGTACGCCGGGGCGGGCTCACCCAGCAGCTGGGAGCGGTCGGCATCGGCCCGGGGATCACGGCCCACGTTGAGGGCCAGCACGACCGCGAGCGCGACGAGGACGACGGCCACGCCGATCGCCACCGCGCGGACCCGCACCCTCACACGGGCTCCTCGACCGGCTCCGGGGCGGCGACCGGCAGCACGCGGCGCGTGCGGGCGGGGACGAGTGCGACGGCCGTGCCGAGCCCGATGAGCGCACCGCCGATCCAGATCCAGACGACGAGCGGGAACACCGACACGCCGAGCGTGATGCGCCCGCGGGCGTTCGGGGAGGAGACGAGCGTGAGGTAGACGTCGGCGGTCAGCCCCGTGCGCACCGACGGTGTGCCGATCGCCTGGTTCGAGTTCGGGAAGGTCGACACCGACGGGGCGTAGGTCCCGAGGTCGCGCCCGCCGCGCTCGATGCGCACGTCGGCCGAGACGGTCGTCTTCTGGTCGGTGCGCGTCGTGCGGCTGCCCTCGTACGTGAAGCGATACCCGTCGACCGTCACCGATGCGTCGCGCCGCAGGCGGATCTCGGCCTTCGAGGCGAAGGTGTTCGATCCTGCGATCGCCACGGCGATGCAGACGACGCCGATGTGTACCGTGAGGCCGCCGTAGCGGCGCGGGTTCGAGGCGAGGGTCCGCCACGCAGCCCGGCCGCGCCCCACCCCGTCGGCCCGGCTCCGTGCCCGCACCGTGCGCCAGGTCTCCTGCACGATCGCCGACACCGCGAAGATCCCGAGCCCGAAGGCGAGCGCGGTCGGCAGCGAGCGGGCGAGGAACACCAGCGTGCCCACGAACAGCGCCGCCCCGATCCACGCGGGGACGAGCAGGCGGCGCCGCAGCACCTCGCCGCTCGCCGCGCGCCACGGCAGCACGGGCGCGACCGCCATGAGGAACAGGATCGCCAGCCCGAGCGGGACCGTCATGCGGTCGAAGTACGGCTCGCCCACCGACAGCTGGGTGCCCTGGACCGCCTCGGCGATGAGGGGGAACACGGTGCCGAGCAGCACCACGAAGGCGAAGGCGACGAACAGCAGGTTGTTGCCGAGGAAGGCCGCCTCGCGCGACAGCGCGGAGTCGATGCGCCCGGGGGCGCGCAGCCGATCGCCGCGCCACGCGATGAGCGCGAGGCCCGAGCCCGCGCACAGCGCGAGGAACGCGAGCAGCCACCCACCGATCGAAGATTCCGAGAACGCGTGCACCGAGTTCACGACCCCGGACCGGGTGAGGAAGGTGCCGAGGATCGTGAGGCAGAACGTCGCGATGACGAGCGACAGGTTCCAGACCCGCAGCATCGCCCGGCGCTCCTGCACCATCACGGAGTGGATGAAGGCGGTGGCCGTCAGCCACGGGAGCAGCGAGGCGTTCTCCACCGGGTCCCAGGCCCAGTAGCCGCCCCACCCGAGCACCTCGTAGGACCACCACGCTCCGAGCACGATGCCGAGGGAGAGGAACCCCCACGCCACCAGCGTCGTGCGTCGGGTGTCGGCGAGCCAGCCCTCACCCGTGCTGCCGGTGATGAGCGACGCCATCGCGAATGCGAACGGCACGGTGAACCCCACGTACCCGAGGTAGAGCATCGGCGGGTGGAACGCCATGAGCGGATGGTTCTGGAGCAGCGGGTTCGGACCCCGACCGTCGATCGGCGCCCCGCCCGGGGTGAGCGCGAACGGGTTCGCCGGGCCGAGCACGAGCAGGAAGAAGAACAGTGCGACGCCGAGCATCACGACGGTCGCCCACACGACGAGCGGCTCGGCGGCACGGTCGCGGAAGTGCCGCACCGTGAGCGCGATGAACCCGGCGAGGATCAGCACCCAGAGGAGGATCGAGCCCTCCAGCGCCGCCCACAGGCCGGTGACGGTGAAGAGCAGCGGCGTCGAGCGCGCGTTGTTCTCGGCCACGTAGCGGATCGAGAAGTCGTGGGTGACGAGCGCCCACTCCATGGCGCCGACGGCCACGACCGCGGCCAGCAGGATCGCCACGACGCACCGGCGGCCGGTCGCCAGCAGCCGCTCGTCGCCCCGACGCAGCCCGAGCAGGAGGGCGGTGATGCCGACGATGGACGCGCCAGCGCCGATCGCGACGGCGAGGACCCCGATGGTCGCCAGCACGGGACCGCCTCAGCCGACCGGCGGGACGGTCGCCGGCATCGAGGTGTCGTCGACCCGCACCTTCGGCGGCGTGTACTCCTCGCCGTGCTTGATCATGATGCGGTCGGACGCGAACGCCGCGTCGCGCCCACTCCCCCAGCGGCCCTCGCACAGCACCGGTGCGCCGTCCTCGAAGAGCTGGGGCGGATCACCCCGGTGCGAGACGGTGACGGTCCGTTCGCCGTCGGTGACGTCGAAGCGCACCCCCGCGTCGGTCTCGCGGATCGAGCCGGGCACGACGGCACCGGCGAGCCGGAACCGGGCCGTGGTGTCGCGGTCGGCGACGGCCTCGGAGACCGTGCGGTAGTAGACGACGTTGCCGGAGAGCTGGACGGCGAGCCCGACGATCACCACGACCGCGGCCGCGCACAGGCCGACCGCGATCCAGGTGCGGCGCTTCGTCCTCACCGCTCGCCCTCGGCCGCCTCGGCCCGCCGGGTACGCACGATGATGCGCGCCACGTACCCGATGAGGACGCCCGCGGTGATGACGTACGACGCGACGATGAATCCGGCGTCGGTCACGACGCGCTCCCCGACGCTGCGGCGACCCGAGCCTCGATCGCGGCGTCGAGCTCCCGCTCGGCGAGGCCCTCCTCGAGCGTGGCGAGGCGGTAGCGCCGATCGAGCAGCGCGACGTAGAGGAGGGTGAACGCGAGCACGCCGATCCAGAGGGTGAGGGCCATGGTCCCCTCGATCTCGGGGCTGAGCTCGGGGTTGAACACCGTGGCCTGCTGGTGGAGCGTGCGCCACCAGTTCACCGAGAAGTGCACGATCGGGACGTCGATGAAGACGATGAGCGCGGTGATCGCGCTGCGGCGGGCCCGCACGACCGGGTCGGCCGGGATCGCCCGGAGCGCCAGCAGCCCGAGGTACAGGAAGAAGAGCACGGCGGTGGTCACGAGCCGGGCGTCCCACGCCCACCACACGCCCCAGATCGGGCGACCCCAGAGCGAGCCGAGCACGAGCGTGAGGCCGGTGAGGATGAGGCCGATCTCGGCCGAGGAGCCGGCCACGCGGTCCCAGACCATCGAACGGGTGCGGGGCACGAGCCAGAGCACCGAGGCGAGGGTGGTCACGAAGAAGGCGAGGTACATCGCCCACGCCGCGGGCACGTGCAGGTACATGATCCGCTGGGCGTCGCCCTGCACGGCATCGGGCGGCGCCACGACGAGGCCGAACAGGAGCAGCGCCGCCACGGCGAGGAGCGTGAGCACGTCCACCGCGCGCCCCGCGCCCCGGGGCAGCAGGCGCGTGCGCACGTCGGACGCCGCAGCGGTGTTCATGCGTCCTCCCACAACGGCCCGAAGGCGAGCATCCCGACTCCCGTGTAGAGCAGTGCGAAGACCACGAGCAGCGCGACCCACGGCCAGGCGTCCGCCGTGGCGCCGTCGAGGGCGTC
>JBJTWK010000026.1:0-3878 GCA_046081705.1 Actinomycetes bacterium
GAGTCGTACGGCGGGCGCGACACGCCGCCCCGACGATCGGTGCACCAGACCCGGGCGCAGCCCAGGTCGATCGACGTCAGCACGGTGCGGAGTCGGGCGGGCCCGACCGCGCCGGGTTCAGCGGAGGAACTCGGGGACGTCGAAGTCGTCGTCGGTGCCGAGGCCGAGGTCGTCGACCGCACCGCCGTAGGTCGGCTCGTCCGAGCGCAGGCCGAGCGGCGCCGAGGCCCGCTCCCCCTCGTACCGGTCGAAGCCCGCGGCGATGACGGTGACCCGGCACTCGTCGCCGAGCGCGTCGTCGATGACCGTGCCGAAGATGATGTTGGCGTCCGGGTGCGCGGCGTCGGCGATGATCTGAGCCGCCTCGTTCACCTCGAACAGCCCGAGGTCCGAAGGGCCGGAGATGGTGAGGAGGATGCCGCGGGCACCCTCGATGCTCGCCTCGAGCAGCGGACTCGAGATCGCCGAGCGCGCCGCGTTCACGGCCCGGCCCTCACCCGACGAGTACCCGATCCCCATGAGGGCCGACCCGGCGTTCGTCATGATCATCTTCACGTCGGCGAAGTCGGTGTTGATGAGCCCCGGCGTGGTGATGAGGTCGGTGATGCCCTGCACACCCTGGAGCAGGACCTCGTCGGCCATCTTGAACGCGTTGACCATCGACGTGCGCTCGTCCGAGACCTGCAGCAGCCGGTCGTTCGGGATGACGATGAGCGTGTCGACCTTCTCCTTGAGCCGCTGGATGCCCTGCTCGGCCTGGACCGAGCGGCGCCGCCCCTCGAAGCCGAACGGACGGGTGACGACGCCGATCGTGAGGGCGCCGAGCTCCTTGGCGATCTCGGCGATGACGGGGGCCGCGCCCGTGCCGGTGCCGCCGCCCTTGCCGGCGGTGATGAAGACCATGTCGGCGCCGCGGAGCGCCTCCTCGATCTCGGCCCGGTGGTCCTCGGCGGCCTGGCGCCCCACCTCGGGGTCGGACCCGGCGCCGAGGCCGCGGGTGAGCTCGCGCCCGAGGTCGAGTCGCAGGTCGGCGTCGCTGAGCAGGAGAGCCTGCGCGTCGGTGTTGACGGCGAGGAACTCCACGCCCTTGAGGCCGGCGTCGACCATGCGGTTGACCGCGTTGCCGCCACCTCCGCCGACGCCGACGACCTTGATCACGGCGAGGTAGTTCTGCGGTGCACCCATCATGCGGATCGCCTCTCCCGGCGTGGCCCCTGCCCCCGACCGGACGGAACCCTCACCCTCGAGGGAGACCCTCGAGGTCGATCCGAGGTCGACCGTGCGTGTGCTCGGCGGACGCGGACCGTGGAGATGAGGTGGAGGTCGAGCGTTGTGGAACCCTGTGGTAAGTCCAGCGGACTCTACCGGACGGCCCCGCGGGCGGCAACGATCCCGGCCCGGCGTACCCTGCGGAGCGGGCGGCTCAGGACGTGGCCGGTGCCGTGGGCACGCTCACGTCGATCGTCGTGACCGATTGGCGGGCCGAGGTGAGCGCACCGAGCACCGTGAGCGCGACCTCGCCCTTGGCCCGGGCCCGGGTCGCGTCACCGAGCACGATCCGACGGGCGGTGGGCCGGACCTTCGGCTGGGTCGCGAGCAGGAGGACGAGGTCGCGGGTCCGGGGGTCCACCTCGAGGGCGACCACCTGGCGCCGGAGGTCGGCCGGGATGGCCGCCACCGCGCGGGCCGCACCGGCCGGGGTGATGCGGCGGCCCGCCTCGGGCACCCGCACCCCGCGGAGTTCGGGGAGCCCCGGCGGCGGGGCCGCGGTCGTGGCGAGCACCCGACCGCTCCGGTCGATGAGCCGGGGCGGACCCGCCGGGACCGCCACGGTCGTCGTCGTGGTCGTCGAGGAGGTCGTGGACGACGCGCCGGTCGCGCCCGTCGCCCGTGCCCCGTCGGGGACGGATGTCGTGGTCGACGTGGTGGCCGCCGGTGCGCGCCGCGCCCAGGCCACTGCGTCGCGCTGGACGACCGTGATGCGCACCGTGTGGGGCAGGCCCCGGGAGACGGTGACCGCGCCCACCCACGGGAGCCGCTCGACCCGTCGGGCCACCGCGCCGGTGTCGAGCAGCACGAGCGGCTGCCCCGGCTCCACCCCGGCGAACTGCGACACCGCGTCGGCCCGCGCGCCGGTCACCCCCTCGACCCGCACCTGCCGCGCCTCGAGGAGCGACGAACGGATGAGCGCGTAGGTGAGACCTCCGAGCGCCGCGGCGCAGACGACGACCGCGAGCACGACCGCCCGCCGTCGGGCCGCGACCCTGGCGACCTCGCCGCGCCGGGCCGCGATGCGGGGATCGACGCGCGGGGTCACGCCGGGTCCTCCGCGTCCCAGCCGCCGGCGCCCAGCCAGTGGAGCTCGGGCGTCAGGACGATGCCGGCCGACTCCGCCACCCGGGTCCGCACCGTGCGCAGCAGCGCCGCGACGTCGGCCGCCGTGGCCCCGGTCTCGGCCTGGATGAAGTTCGCATGCTTCTCCGAGACCACCGCCCCACCGACCCGCAGCCCCTTGAGCCCGGCCGCCTCGATGATGCGCCCGGCCGAGTCCCCCTCCGGATTGCGGAACACCGATCCGGCGTTCGCGCCGCCGGGCTGGTGCTCGCGACGCCACCGCACGATCTCGGCGAGCCGAGCCTCGCAGGCGGCCGGTTCGTCGGGGACCACCGTGAAGTCGGCCCCGGTCACGATCTCGTCGGGCCGCAGGTTCGAGTGCCGGTAGGCGAGGTCGAGTGCGGCAACGGCACGCGCGGTCGGGGTCCCGGTCCCAGCGAGGTCGGCGACGACGGCCGACCCGAGCACGTCCGCGGTCTGGCGCCCGTGCCCCCCGGCGTTCATCCGCACCGCGCCGCCGACGCTGCCGGGGATGCCGACGTAGAACTCGAGCCCGCCGCGACCGGCGGCTGCGGCGCGACGGGCCAGCACCGGGAGCGGGACCGCGCCGCCCGCACAGACCGAGTCCTCCCCCACCTCGACCGCCTCGAAGGTGCCCTCGAGCACCACGACGATCCCGGGGAACCCCGTGTCGGCGACGACGAGATTCGAGCCGCGACCGATGGTGACGAGCGGGACCGCCGGCGCCTGGACCCGGGCCGCGGCGACCGCCGCGAGGTCCTCGGGATCGCCCACCCGCACGAGCAGTCCGGCCGGACCCCCGAGCCGGTAGGTCGTGAGCGGGGCGATCGGCGCGTCCCGCTCGACGCGACGACCGAACCGGGGCGCCAGCGCCGCAGCGATCGCGTCGAGGGCGGCCGGGGTGGTCATCCGCCGACCCACTCGTCCGGGACGGTCGTGAGGTCGCCTGCGCCGAGGGTGAGCACGAGGTCGCCCGGGCGCGCGTAGCGGGGGACGTGCGCCACGAGCTCGGCACGGTGGGGTAGGTAGGTGACCGGCAGGTCGGGGTGGGCGTCGAGCACCGCGCGCAGCACGAGGCGCCCGGTCACGCCCGGAATGGGCTCCTCGCTCGCACCGCACACGTCCGTGAGCACGAGGTGGTCGACGCCCTCGAAGGCGTCGGCGAACTCGCGCCACATGAGTTGGGTCCGCTTGAAGCGGTAGGGCTGGAACACGGCGACGATCCGGTTCCACCCGCCCTCGTGCGCGGCGCGCAGGGTCGCCCGGATCTCGCTCGGGAGGTGCGCGTAGTCGTCCACGAAGGTCACGCCGTCGCGCTCGCCCCGGAACTGGAACCGGCGAGAGACCCCTCCGAACCCGGCCAGCGCGTCGCGCACGGTCGCGAAGTCCACCCCGAGGCTCATGGCGAGCGCGGTGGCCGCGGTGGCGTTCTGCGCGTTGTGCGATCCGAGCAGCGGCAGCGCGACCTCGCCGAGCGGCTCACCGGCGCGCAGGACCGTGAACCGGGAGCCACCGGCCCCGCT
>JBJTWK010000027.1:0-23828 GCA_046081705.1 Actinomycetes bacterium
CGTCGTGCCCATCCAGAGCGTGGTCCCCGGGATCCCGGTGTCGGCGACGGCGGTGGCGTTGAACATCACGGTCGTGACCCCTCGCGCCGCCGGGTACCTCACGGCGTTCCCTTCCGGGGTCGGTCGTCCCAACGTGTCGACGCTCAACTACGTCACGGGACAGGTCATCCCCAACGGAACCCTGCTGAAGCTCGGGAACGCAGGCCAGATCACCGTGTTCGCCAACGCGGGCTGTCCCGACGTGGTGGTCGACGTCGTCGGCTGGTTCGCCAGCGGCACCGCGGTGCTCGGCGGTTTCGTGGGGATCACGCCGGCCCGGATCCTCGACACCCGCAGCGGACCGGCCTGTGCACTCAACCCGACGACGAGCGCCCAGGTCGCCGGCGGCAACGACGTCAGCGGTACGCCGACGGATGTGCCCGCGAACGCGAGCGCCGTGGCGCTGAACGTGACCGCGGTGGCCGGCTTCGTCCCCGGTTACATCACGGCGTATCCGGCGGGCGTTCCCGCTCCGACCGCGTCGACCGTCAACTACCGGGCGGGCCAGGTCGTACCGAACGGTGCGCTCGTGAAGGTCGGCTCGTTCGCCGCCGACTCGTTCACCACGAACGGCGGGTGCCCGAACGTGGTGGTCGACATCAACGGGTACTTCGCCGGCTGACCATCCGGGTTCCTTCGCCTTCGGCGCGACCGGCTAGCGTCCCAGTTTCGTCCGGACCGGATCGGGAGCACGCCGTGGCCACGACCTCGTTCATCACATCCTGCGCCGAGGTGCGCCCGGCGGGCCGGAAGGGCCGAGGGGTCTTCGCGAACCGGCGCATCGCCGCCGGCACGACCGTTGCGGCGTTCGGTGGCTCGATGGTGCACCGGGACCAGTTCGAGGCCGAACCCGAGTACCGCCGTACCCACTCGCTGCAGATCGACACCGACCTCTTCCTGCTCTGCCCCGAGCAGGAGGAGCCCGCCGACCTCCTCAACCACTCGTGTGAAGCGAACTGCGGCATCGGCGGCAACATCCTCGTGGTCGCGATGCGCGACATCGAAGCCGGCGAGGAGCTGACCTTCGACTACGCGATGTCCGACGACGACGACTACGACGAGTTCGTGTGCGCCTGCGGTGAACCCACGTGCCGGGGGCTCATCACCGGGGCCGACTGGCGGCGCCCGGATCTGCAGGTGAAGTACCACGGCTGGTTCTCGAACTACATCGCCCGCCGCATCGCGGCCGAGGCCGAGAGCCGGGGCTGAGCCGCCGGCGTCCGGACCAGCATCCACCGGGGGAGCCGTCGACCTCCCTACGATTCCCGGCCGACGGGCGAGGCCCGACGGGAGGGAACCATGAACGACAAGCTCCGTATCGGCATCGCCGAGGCGATCGGCACGGCCATCCTCGTGATCGGCGGTCCCGGTACCGCCATCCTCGCCACCGGCTACTTCTCCGGGGCGACGAAGTCGGTCCTCATCCTCGGCGTTGCCCTGGCCTTCGGGCTCTCGTTGCTCGTGGCGGCCTACGCGATCGGCAGCATCTCGGGATGCCACATCAACCCGGCCGTCACGATCGGTCTCTGGGCGATCAAGAAGACCGAGGGCGCGCTCGTGCCCTTCTACATCGTCGGTCAGGTCGTGGGCGGCATCCTCGGCGGTGCCGTCATCTTCGTCATCGCCCGTTCCAGCGAGATCGCCTGGACCGCCAACCAGACCGGATTCGCCTCGAACGGGTTCGGTTCACACTCCCCGGGACGGTTCTCGCTCGGCGCGGCGATCATCGCCGAGATCGTGTTCACCGCCGTGTTCATCTTCATCATCGCGAGCACGACGCGGAAGTCCATGGCCCCGGGCATGACCGGCGTCGTGGTCGGACTCACCCTGACTCTCATCCACCTCATCTCGATCCCGATCGACAACACCTCGGTGAACCCTGCCCGGTCGATCGCGACCGCGCTGTTCCAGCGGGGCTGGGCCCTCGAGCAGCTCTGGGTGTTCATCGTGTTCCCGATCATCGGCGGACTCATCGGCGCACTCACGTGGCGGGCGCTCGTGCAGCCCGAGGACGCCTGAGGTACCACGTCGTCCCGACGTCGGGCCGCGCCCCATCGGATCGCCCCCATGGCGGGATCGGCGGGCGCGGCCCTCGTCGCGCCGGGTCGCCTACGCTGCGCCGTCCGGCCCCGAGGAGGAGCACCCGTGGAGAAGCTGATCTACCTGGTCTGGGGGCCCGCCGACGCTGGGCCCGACGACCACCACCGCATCCTCATCGACGAGGTCGCTCCTCACCTGCTCGCACTCGACCCCGTCCGACTGTGGATGCAGGTCGACGACGCGGATGCCGACGTGCCGGTACCGCTGCCGGCGCCCGAGGGGGAGCACCTCCCGATGGGCGTGGTGTCGATCTGGCTCCACCGCTACGACGACCGTGCTCCGTACGAGGAGGTGCTGCGGCGCCACTGTGATGGCATCGCCGGGTACCTCGCCCTCGAGAGCATGTACACCGACTACGGCGGGAACCGGCACGCCGGACCGCGCACCTGGCCCGACGGGGAGCGGTCCCCCGGCGTCACGATGGTGACCCTCATGGAGACCCCGGCCCGCATGGCGGACGAGGAGTGGGTCACCCACTGGCACACCGTGCAGTCGCCCGTGTCGGAGTCGATGCAGCCGCGCACCCGGTACGTCCGAAACGCCGTCGTCCGTGCGGTCACACCCGATGCCCCGCCCTGGCGGGGGATCGTCGAGGAGTGCTGGCCGTCGCCGCAACACATCACGGACCCGATGCTGTTCTACTGCGCCGGCGACGACGTCGACCTCATGCAGTCCAACCTGCGGGAGATGCTCGCGAGCGTCACCGCGTTCCTCGATCTCGATCGGCTCCGCAGCGTGACGATGAGCGAGTACCTCCTCCGGACCGGGTGAGCGCCGATCCGGAGGGAGGCGGCCCCCCGGGACGGGGTCCGGCCGAACTCGCACTCCTCGGCGCCTGCGTGGCCTCGGTCGCGTGGGGGATCGGACCGCTGGCGGTGCGGGGCATCGACTCGGGTGCGGTGAACACCGCCTTCTGGCGGCTGTGGCTCGCCGTGCCGATCGCCCTCCTCATCGCGCGCCCTGCCGGAGGCCTCGACCTGCGCACGCTCCGCCGAGCGATCGGCCCGGGGATCCTCTTCGCGCTCTCGCTCATCACGGGCTGGACGGCGATCCGTGAGACCTCGGTCGCCAACGCGACCATCATCCCCGCACTCCAGCCAGTGCTCGTCCTGCTCGTGGCCAGCCGGACCTTCGGCGAGCGCATCCGAGCGCGTGATCTCCTGCTGAGTGCCGTCGGTCTTTCCGGGGTCGTCGTATTCATCGCGGTCGCGAGCGATACCTCAGGCGCGACCCGTCACGGCGACCTCTGGGCGGTCGCGGGCCTCGTGGTCTGGGTTGCGTACTTCATCGAGACGAAACGGTTGCGCACCCGCCACGACGACGTCCACACCCTGCCGCTGCTCGCTGGCGTGATGCTGTGCGCCGCGGTGACCATCACGCCCTACCTGCTCGTGACCGAGGGTGCGCCGGTCCCGCTCGAGGGGATCGACTGGCTGTGGGTGTTCTTCATCGTGTTCGTCCCCGGCTTCACCGGCCACGGACTCATGACGTGGGCCCAGCGGCACGCGCCGGTCTCGCTCCTGTCCGTGGTGATGCTGCTGTCTCCCGTCGTCTCCGCGCTCGGCGCCTGGGCCATCTTCGGACAGGCACTCCTTCCGCTGCAGTTCGTCGCGGGTGCGCTCGTCCTCGGCAGCGTCGCTGCCGTCGTCACGGGCCACCGGGCGGTGCCGGTCGAACCCGAGGTGGCCTGATCCGTCAGTGACCGGTGAGCGCCCGGACGAGCGCACCCCGGAACCGCGCGGGTCGACCGGTGCGGTCCTCCGCGCGGTCGGCGCCCCGGGTGAGCGCGGTCAGGCCCCGGACCCCCATCCAGCGGATCGGCTCGGGTTCCCACGGCCGCGACCGATGCCCGACCCACGGCAGCGTGACGAGGTCGCTCGCGCGTCCGAGGATGAGGTCGGCCAAGGTCCGGCCGGCGAGGTTCGTCGTGGTCACGCCGTCGCCCACGTAGCCGCCCGCCCAGGCGAGCCGCCGATCGGAGGTGATCCCGACCCCGGACTGCCAGTCGCGGGGCACGCCGAGCGGTCCGCCCCACCGGTGGGTGATCGTCCTCTCCCGCAGGACCGGGAACATCTCCACGAGCGCGGCCTCGAGGGCGCGGAACGTTCGCGGATCACGGTCGAACCGCGGGTCGATGCGGGACGCGTAGTGGTACGGCGCGCCGCGACCGCCGAAGGCGATCCGGTCGTCGGTCGTCCGCTGGGCGTACACGATGAGCTGGCGGCCGTCGGTGAGGGTCTCCCGTCCGTCCCAGCCGATCTCGTCCCACACCTCCGGCCCGAGCGGTTCGGTGGCGACCATGAGCGAGTACACCGGGATCGACCGGCGCCGTTGCCCGGGCAGGGACGAGGTCCACGCCTCCGTGGCGAGGACCGTCGTCGGCGCGCGGACCACGCCGGCGTCCGTCCGGACCCCCGTAGGGAGCAGCTCGAGGACACGGGTGCGTTCATGGATGACCGCGCCGCGGCGCTCGACCGCATCGGCGAGGCCGAGCACGAGGCGGGCCGGATCGATCCGAGCGCAGTCCGGCGTGAACACCCCGAGTCGCGTGCCCTCGACCCGGATCCGCGCGTCGCAGCCCGCACCGTCGAGTTCGATCGAGTGCTCCGGTCCGATGCCCCAGCGCCGGTCGTCATCCACGATGGAGCGGACCCTGCGGTCCTGCGCCGGCGATCGGGACACAGTGAGGGTGCCGCCCCGCTGGAAGCCGCACTCGATTCGCTCCTCGACGCACACCCGACCGATGTCCTCGATCGCCGCGACCATGGCCGCGTGCTGGGCCCGGACCGCCGGAGGACCGCCCCGGCGGGCGAGGTCCGCACGCCCGGCCGCGAACAGGGCCGACGCCCACCCACCGTTGCGCCCGGAGGCGCCGAACCCGACCCCGGCCCGGTCGAGGATCGCCACCCGGAGGTCCGGGGCGTGGCCGAGGAGCGCGTAGGCGGTCCAGAGGCCGGTGAAGCCCGCACCCACGATGACGACGTCCACGTCGAGGTCACCGGTCTGGGGGGGCCGCTCGACCGGCGCCGTGGGCAGCCCCGCGAACCAGAGGCTGATGTCCTCGATCGGCCGGTCTCCCGCATCCATGGGCCGATCCTCGCGCGTCGGGGCCGCGTTATCGTCCCGTCCGGTACTCAGCGCCCGGACGAACGAGGAGGTGCGCGCCGATGGGGCTCCCCGAACCCCCGCCGCCCGGAACCGCTGCGCTCCCGCCCGGCACCTACTCCGGACAGGTGGTCCTCGTCACCGGTGGCGGGACCGGCCTCGGGCGGGCGATCGCCCTCGAGTTCGGTCGGCTCGGGGCCCACGTGGTGGTCGCCTCCCGGGATCCGCGCCACCGTGCGTCGGGCGCGGCCGCGCTCAGCGCGATCGGCGCGCCCAACACGGCGATCGCGTGCGACATCCGGGACGCTGCGGCGGTGGCGGCGCTCTTCGACGAGTGTGCTGCGGGCCCGGGTCTCCCGGACGTCCTGGTCAACAACGCGGCGGGCAACTTCCCGGTCCCGGCCGAGGACTTGTCGCCGAACGCATGGCGGACGGTCGTCGACATCGTGCTGAACGGCACGTTCCTCTGTTCCCGGGAGTTCGGGCGACGTCACATCGACGCCGCAGTGCCCGGATCCATCATCAACATCGGTGCGTCGTACGCGTGGACCGGCGGTCCGGGTTTCGCCCATTCCGCCGCCGCGAAGGCCGGCGTCAAGAACCTCACCGAGACCCTGGCGGTGGAGTGGGGGCCGTACGGCATCCGGGTCAACGGACTCGTTCCCGGACTCTTCCCGCATGAGGACGAGGTCGCGGCCATCCGGTCCGTGCCGGATCGGCATCGGTCGGACGCCCTCCGCCAGCCGGCGCTCCGGGCGGGAGCACCGCGCGAACTCGGTTGGGCCGCCACGTTCCTCGCATCGCCGTTCGCCGCGTTCATCAGCGGACACACGCTCGTCGTCGACGGGGCCAACTGGCAGCGCCGGTCCATGCTCATGCCGGAGGTCGTCCCGATCCGCCAGCAGATGGGGCGGGAGCCGTTCACCCTGGAACCCCGACCCGGAGCGACCGCGTGAGCGAGGAACGGCCGCCGCAGTGCATCCGGGTCGACCACGACGGCCCCGTCGCGACCCTCACCCTGTGCCGGCCGGAGAAGCTGAACGCGTGGTCGTGGGAGTCCGCCCGCCAACTCGGCGCGATCGCCGACGGGCTCCGATTCGACGAATCGGTCCGGGTCGTCGTGCTGCGGGCCGAGGGACGGGCCTTCTGTGCGGGGGTGGACCTCGGCATGCCGAGCGACCGCATCACCGGTCGTTCGCCGGCCGAGAAGGTCCGGAACTACTACGAGCGGTTCCGCTGGGTCCACGAGCGGTTCCGCGTGTTCTCGGATCTCCCGCAACCGACCATCGCCGCCGTCCAGGGCTACTGCCTCGGTGCCGGGTTCGAGATCGCTCTCATGTGCGATCTGCGCATCGCGGCCGAGGATGCGATCTTCGCACTCCCGGAGGCCCAGGTCGGCGTGTCCATCGATGCGGGGGGCGACCTGCGGTTGGCGCACGAGATCGGGGCGGGCAACGCAAAGCTCCTCGCCCTCACGGGGCGACGGGTCGACGCCGAGGGGGCACGCCGGTTGGGCTTCGTCCAGGAGGTGGTGCCCCGGGACGATCTCGACGCGACCGCTGCGGCGCTGGCGCGGGAGATCGCGTCGAACGCACCGCTCGCGGTGCAGGGCATCAAGCGGACGATCAACATGTTCAGCGAGCGCGGCATGAGCGAGGCTCTGCGGTTCGAGGCCATGAGCGCCGCGGTCGAGTTCGTGTCCGACGACATGACCATCGGGTACGCCGCCAAGGCGAACCGGGAATCCGCCGAGTTCGAAGGGAAGTGATGCCGGATGCCGCACCCGCGTGAGGAGATCGAGACCGTCATGCTCCGGTACGTCGAGATGCGCACCGCGATCGATGACGGCACCCGTGTGTGGACCGACCTGCTGGAGTTCTACACGGACGACGCGATCTACATCGATCCCGCGTGGGGGCGGGTCGAGGGGATCGATGCGATCCGCGAGTTCATGGTCGAGTCGATGCTCGGACTCGAGGACTGGCGATTCCCCGTGGAGTTCACGGCGGTCTCCGGGGACGACGTCGCCGTGAAGTGGCTCCAGATCCTCCCCGGGACGCGTCCCGACGGCCGACCGTGGGTGCAGTCCGGTTGGTCACGCCTCGTCTACGCGGGCGACGGGCGGTTCCGTTACCAGGAGGACATGCTCAACATGTCCCACGTGATCGAGGACATGCGGGCGAGCGGCTGGCGACCCGGGCCCGGCTTCTCGGCGCCGCCGGCCGAACCGGACCGGGACATCTCCATCCCGGAACGCTGATTCAGCGTTCGAGGATCACCGTGAGGTGCGCGGCGAGCTCGACGGGACGATCGCCCTGGATCGAGTGACCGGCCCCCTCGATCACGATGACCGCGGCCTCGGGGCGGCGGCGGCGCAGTTCGGCCACGTCGGCGTCGTCGACGACGGGGGAGTCCGCACCCCGCAGCAGCGTGAGCGGGACCGTGAGCGCATCCACGGCGTCCCACATCGAACCGAAGTCCGGGATGTCCGAACCTTCGGGGAGGTGGTTGCGGTCGTACCGCCAGGCCCACGTCCCGTCCGGCCGCGGGGCGGCGTTGTGGAGGACCCCGCGGCGGAGCGATGACTCGCTGCGGGTCGGGTTGAACGTGATCGTGCGTTCGAGGAGCTCTTCGAAGGATCCGAACGACTCCGGACCGTTGACGAACGAGGTGATGGCCGCCGCCTTGTCGCGGGTGACGCCGGGGGTGATGTCGACGAGCACGAGTTCGGCGACGAGATCCGGGTACTGGTGCGCGAGGGACAGCGCCGTCAGTCCACCGAGTGACATCCCGGTCACGACGCGGGCCTCGGGGGCGAGTGCGCGCACCGCGACGGCCACTGCGTGGGCGTTCTCGGCCGGCCAGTAGGCCCGGTCCTCCCGCCAGTCGGAGTGGCCGTGCCCGGGGAGGTCGATCGCGAGCACCGGTCTCCCGAGCGCGAGCGCCACGGTGTCCCAGGTGTGGGCGTTCTGCGCGCCACCGTGGAGCAGGACCATCTCGGCCGGGCCGGTGCCCCACCGGATCGCGCTCACGCCCTGATCGGGTCCGACCTCGATCCGGACCCGCTCGACCCGGACGTCGGTGGGCGCAGCGAGCCCGACCTCGGACGCGTTCTCGTGCAGCAGGGAGAACTCCTCATAGTGCTCGGCCACATCCTGACGCTACCCGCCGGTTCCGGACCCCGGAAGGGGACGCTCGTAGGCTCAGGCCCCGATGCGCCTCTCGCCCGCCGCCTACCGCCGCGTCACCGTCGTGGCCGCCGTGCTCGTCGCCGTGATCATCATCACGGGTGCGGCCGTGCGTCTCACCGGGTCCGGACTCGGCTGTCCGTCCTGGCCGAACTGCTCCCCGGGCCGGCTCACCCCGCACACCGCGACCTCGTACCACGCCATGGTCGAGTTCGTGAACCGCACCTTCACCGGCGCCGTGTCGCTCGGCGTGATCGCCGCAGTCCTCGGCGCCCTCGTGCGGGCCCCCCGACGCCGGGACCTCACCTGGCTCTCCCTCGGCCTCGTCGGCGGCGTCATCGGCCAGATCGTCCTCGGCGGCGTCACCGTGCTCACCGAACTCAACCCGTTCGCCGTCATGGGCCACTTCGTGCTGTCGATCATCCTCCTGGCCGACGCCATCGTGCTCGTGCACCGGGCCGGCCTGCCGGACGCCGCTCCGACGGTGCCCGTGGGGCGAGCGAGTGAACGGCGGGCCGCGATCGGGCAGTTCCTCATCACCTGCGTCGTGGTCGTCACCGGAGCGGTGGTCACGAACAGCGGGCCGCATGCGGGGGACACGGATGCGAAGCGGTTCGATCTGCGCCTCACCGACATCGCCCGGATCCACAGCGCGACCACCATCGTCCTCCTGCTCACCGTGGTCGGCATCGTGCTCGTCGTCGGTCGCCGGGGCCTGACCGCCGATCGGCGGCGCGGGCTCACCTGGTTGCTCATCGTGATCCTCGGCCAGATGGCGGTCGGGTACACGCAGTACTTCACCGGCGTGCCCGCGCTGCTCGTCGGCGTGCACGTGCTCGGGGCCGTGCTCGTGTTCACCGCCTCCCTGACGTTCCTCCTCGGCAACCGGCGACCGGTCCCCGCGACCTCGTCGACGCCCGCGACGGACCCGACGCCCGCCGACGACGGTCGACTGCTCGGAGCGTCCCGGTGACGTCGGCGATCCGGACCGAGGGGATCGTCCGCCGTTTCGGCGACAAGGCGGCGGTCGCCGGGGTCGACCTCGACGTCGCACCCGGGGAGATCTACGGCTTCCTCGGCCCGAACGGAGCGGGGAAGAGCACGCTCGTCCGGATGCTCGTGACCCTCCTCCTCCCGACCGAGGGCCGGGCCACCGTGGCGGGCCACGACGTGATCGACGACCCGGACGCGGTGCGGCTCCGCATCGGCGTGGCCCTCCAGGAGGCGTCGCTCGACGCCAAGCAGACCGGCATCGAACTGCTGCGCCTCCAGGCCCGGCTCTACGGCCTGAGCCGGACCGAGACGGCCCAGCGCCTCGAGGAGATCGGTGGCCTCATCGACCTCGGTGAGGCGCTCGGCCGACGCGTCGGGACCTACTCCGGGGGCATGAAGCGACGGCTCGACCTCGCAGCCGCCCTCGTGCACAACCCGCAGGTGCTGTTCCTCGACGAGCCGACCACCGGGCTCGACCCGGTGAGCCGGGCCACCGTGTGGAACGAGGTCCGTCGGCTCAACGAGGAGCTCGGCATGACCATCTTCCTCACGACCCAGTACCTCGAGGAGGCGGACGAACTGGCCCATCGGGTCGGCATCATCGACCGTGGGCGCCTCGTCGCGGAGGGGACACCCGACGCGCTCAAGCGGGGGATCGGTCACGACCTCATCGTCGTGGCCGTCGACGAGGGCCGGGAGCATGTGGCCCGTGCTGCGCTCGGCGGCGTTGCGGGCGTCGCCGGCATCGACGTCCACCGTCGTGAGGTGACCGTGCGGACCGAGGACGGCGGCGCGCTCATCAGCCCCGTGGCCGTGGCCCTCGACGACGCAGACGTCGTCGTCCGCAGCCTGACGCTGCGCACCCCGACCCTCGACGACGTGTTCCTGCAGATGACGGGCGGACACATCGGCGCCGGGACCGACGAGGAGGAGACGCCATGACCGGCGACGGCGCCATCCGCGCCCGCCGGGCCGGCACGTTCGCGGACCTCCGGTCGATCTCCGGGCGCGCCCTGCGGGCCATCCCGCGTGATCCGGAGCAGTTCATCCCCGCGATGATCGTGCCGTTGTTCTTCTTCGTGGTGAACGTCGGCGCACTCCAGAACGTGGCCGAACGCTCGGGTTCGGTCCCGGACTTCAAGGCGTTCCAACTCCCGGTGGCCATCCTGTTCGCGGTGACCGGGGTCTCCCGGGCGTCGGCGCTCGTCTACGACATCCAGGACGGGTACTTCGATCGTCTGCTCATGACGCCGGTCCGTCGGGTCACCCTGCTCCTCGGTCTGCTCACAGCGGACTTCGCACTCGTCACCGCGCTGTGCATCCCCGTGCTCATCCTCGGCGCCGTCATCGGGGTCGAGTTCGCGACCGGGGTCGTCGGCGTCCTGCTCTTCCTCCTCCTCGCCGGTTGCTGGGGCATCGCGTTCAACGGCTTCACGTACGCCATCGCGCTCAAGACCGGCAGCCCGGCGGCGGTGAACTCCTCGTTCATCCTGTTCTTCCCGTTCGCGTTCCTCACCACCTCGTTCCTGCCCAAGGAGGCGCTCACGGGTTGGCTGGCGACGATCGCGTCGTACAACCCGGTGACGTACATGCTCGGGGGCCTGCGAGCGATCCTGAGCGACGGTTGGCGGTGGAGCACGATCGGCGAGGCGTTCGGCGCGGTGTTCATCGTGGGCACGATCAGCATGACGCTCTCGCTCCTGGCCCTCCGCAGCCGGGTCAAGCGCGGCTGACCCCGTCGGCTACCAGAACGAGTCGTCGGCGCCGAGGCCGTACCGCTCGAAGGGTCCCGCCACGATCGGCTGGCAGTTCCCGAAGCCGGTCCCCCCGCCGACCGGGTCGTCGACCGTGACGAACGTGTCGCGGATCTGGTGCAACGCTCGGGCCTGCTCGGCCGTGGTGCAGTCCGCGATCCACTCGGACTCGAGGTGGAGCGGGCCGCGGAACTCGCCGTGGAAGTGCCCGCGGTACCCGAAGTACAGGCCGGCCCCGAGGTGGAAGCCGGTCGCGGTGGGCACCCTGATGTGGAGCGGCCGATCGGAACCGTCGGCCATGCGCAGGTGGATCGTGCCGCCGAGCAGGCGCCGATTGACCGGGTCGAAGGCGAGCCCCGACAGGTCGATGTCGAGGATCGGCTCGTGGAGGCCGTGCTCGTGCTCGATCGCGCCGGTCACCACCTTGTGGAGGGTGGCGCCGAAGCCCTCGACCTGCACCGTGTGCAGGAAGATGCCGTAGCGCGATCCGTCGGCCCGCTCACAGAGCATCGGACTCCAGATCATCGAGAACGAGAGGCCCTCGAGCGGATCGACGTGCTCGACGTCGGTCGGCGGCTGGCCGACCTCGTACCGCACCCCCCACGAGTGGTCGCGTGTCGAGACCCACGTGTCGTCGGTCATCGTCGTACGTTCGCCGTCGAGTTCGATCCAACCCGACGAGGTGCCGATCTGGTGGTACCGCACGAGTTCGGCGCTCACCCGCGTCCGGATGAGGTTGCGCTGATGGGTCCGCTCCTCGAGCACGGGCGGCAGGGCGGCGGTGAAGGTCCAGTCGAACGCGAGCGGCTGCTCATCGTTCGGTTCGAGCGCGAAGCGGACCGAACGCAGTGGCTCGAGCACCTCGTAGTGGATCGGGCCGATCACGGTGGCCTCGAACTCGGGGGAGAGGCGCCGACTCGCCCGCACCGTCACCTGCTCGACGCCCCGCGACACGCCGCCGTACGCGTCCATCACATCACGGTTCGGGTACTTGCCGAGGCCGAAGCCGAGTTGGAGCGAACCGTCACGGGCCACCGCCATCGCACACACCTTCTCGGTCCACGCGAGGTCGCTCGATCCGACCACCCCGAAGGTGTCCGTGATCTGGTGGCAGAACTGCTCGTCGGCGGCGACGAGGGGACCGATCGGGTTCACGGGGCCTCCTGGGGGCGGTGCGACGGTCCATTGTGGCCGCCCTCGGGACCGGTCGGTGCGTGCGCCGACGGGGCGTCGTGGCAGGCTTCCGGTCCATGGACGACCCCACCCTCGAGGATTCCCCACAGGACGCGGCCTTCCGCGCCGAGGCCCGTGCCTTCCTCGACGGCCACGCGACCCTGCGACACGGCACCGACCGGACCACCCTGCTGTCGACGGACACGTCGCTCGAGGCCGAACTGCACCACATCGCGAACTGCCGGGCCTGGCAGCGGACGCTCTTCGACAACGGTTGGGCGGGCATCACGTGGCCGACGGCGGTCGGCGGACGCAACGGTTCCCAGCAGGAGGCGAAGATCTTCGCCCAGGAGGAGCTCCGTTACGAGGTCACCAACAACGCGCTGAGCATCGGCCTCCAGATGGTCGGACCGACCCTGCTCGAGCACGCCGACGATGACCAGCAGCAGCGGTTCCTGCCGCCGATGCTCCGCGGCGAGCACCTCTGGTGCCAGCTCTTCTCCGAACCGGGTGCGGGCTCCGACCTGGCCGGCCTCACCACCCGTGCAGAGCTCGACGGTGACGAGTACGTCGTGAACGGGCAGAAGGTCTGGACCTCGTCGGCCCACGTGGCCGACTGGGGGATGATGCTCGCCCGCACGGACTGGGACGTCCCGAAGCACCGGGGGATCTCGTACTTCCTCGTGGACATGCGGTCGCCCGGCATCGAGGTGCGGCCGTTGCGGCAGAGCACCGGCTTCGCCCACTTCAACGAAGTGTTCCTCACCGACGTGCGCGTCCCGAGGGCGAACCTCGTCGGCGGCGCCGGCAACGGGTGGGCGGTCGCCATGACGACCCTCGCCAACGAGCGCAACATGATCGGGAGCGGTTCGGGGATCTCGTTCGACTCGATCCTCGACCTCGCTCGTCAACTCGACGGTACCGACGACCCGATCCTGCGTCAGGAACTGGCGAAGTCGTACACCCGCTTCCACCTCGTGGCGTGGCTCGCCGCCCGGGCGCGCGTGCGGGCCCAGCGCGGCGACCACCTCGGGCCCGAGGCCAGTGTGCTCAAGCTGCTCGCCAGTCAGAAGGTCGAGTTCGACGGTGACCTCGTCATGGCTCTTCAGGGTGCGGGCGGCATGCTCAGCGTCGGCGATGCACCGTTCGACGGCATGTGGCAGTCGTACTTCCTGAGCCAGTGGTCCGTGCGCATCGGTGGCGGCACCGAGCAGATCCAGCGGAATGTGCTGGGGGAGCGGGTGCTCGGGCTGCCGGCGGAGACCCGCACGGACAAGACCCTGCCCTTCAAGGACGTCCCCCGGAACTAGCCCTCGTCGTCGAGCGTCGCGGCCCGGAGCGTCTCGCACGCGTCGGCGAGGTCGACCGTCCGACGGAACGGCGGCATGGCGTCGAGGAGCACCCGGCGGTAGTTGCGGGTGGCGAGCCGCGGGTCGAGCACCGCGACGACCCCACGGTCGGTGCGCCGGCGCAGCAACCGCCCCGAACCCTGGGCGAGCGTCAGCGCGGCGGCCGGAATGTCGACCGCATGGAACGCGTCGTGGCCGGTCGACTCGGCGTGTTCGCGGCGGGCGGCGTGCAGGGGCTCGCTCGGGACCGGGAACGGGATGCGGTCGATCACGACGAGCACGCACGCCGCACCCGGCGCGTCAATCCCGGCCCAGAAGGTGCGGGTGCCGACCAGCACCGAGTGCTCGTCGGCGAGGAACCGGCGGGTGAGGTCCGCCGGGGCCGATTCGCCCTGCACGAGGATCTCACCGTCGAACCCGTCGCCGAGATCCGCGTCGCGCAGGATCGACGCGAAGTGATCGACGTTGGCGCGCGACGTGCAGAGGATGAGTGCCCGACCGCCGGCCGCGCGCACGAGGGCCACCACGTGCTCACCCGCGGCGTCGAGCCACGCGGCGCGCTCCTTCGCGGGGTCTGGCAGCGTGCGGTCGACGAACAGGGTGCCCTGCTCCCGCCAGTCGAAGGTGGGTGGGATCTCGAGGGCGACGTACCCGCGCCCGGTCTCGCGGTGGGGCGGCTCGTCCGGGTCGCGCTCGGGACCCGGCGGCTCGCCCCAGGTGCCGGGTGCGGCGTCGGAGTCGAGGCCGACCGCCGCGGCGAACGCACGGTAGGGCGGGGTCCCGCCGAGGGTGGCCGAGACGAACACCGTCGGTCGGGTGGCGAGGAGGTGCTCGGCGAGCGGCGGGCCGACCGCCAACGGGGCCGAGCGGACCCGGCACCGGTCACCGCGCCCTTCGGTCCAGAGCACCTCGTCGGGGCGTCCCTCGGCGATGCGCCGAACCGTCTCGATCCGCGTCGTGGCCAGCCGGGCGACCCGCTTGGCCTCGGGGTCCTCGGCCGCCTGGACGCCGGCCTTCGCCGTCGCGAGGTGTTCGGCGAGGGCCGCGCAGGCCCCCTGCACCGCACGCAGTGGTTCGCCGAGCAGACGGTCGCCGTCGTGGTCGGCGAGCAGCCCCTCGAGGTGGTCGGTCCCGCGGGCGATGGCGTCAACGGCCTTCGCGGGCGCGCCGTGCTTGCGCAGCATCGTCGTCAGGCGTCGCAGTCCGGAGGGGGCGAGGTCCACGCCGAAGGACCGGGTCGCGGCCTCGGCGAGCGCGTGCGCCTCGTCGACCACGAGTACGTCGTGCCCCGGGAGCACGTTACCCTCCGAGCCGAGATCGAGGCAGGCGAGCGCGTGGTTGACGATCACGACGTCGGCGTCAGCCGCCATCGAACGGGCCCGCTCGGCGAAGCACAAGGCGCCCTCGGAGCAGTCGCGGGCGCCCGGACACTCCTGACCCGAGCAGGAGCACGCGGCCCATGAGGAGTCCGGGACGTCGACCGGGAGATCCGCCCGGTCGCCGGTCATCGATGCCTTCGAGAACGCCCGGATCGCGTCGACGTCCGACGCATGGGTCGCACTCGGTCGCACGTCGAACAGCGCCTCGGGATCCTTCGCAACCTCCAACTTCGCGAGGCACACGTAGTTGGCCCGTCCCTTCAGCGTGACCGCACTGAACGGGACGCCGGACGCCTTGCGCAGTTGCGGCACGTCCTTGCCGATGAGCTGGTCCTGGAGCGCGATCGTCGAGGTGGCGATGACGACGCGGAGGCCCGACGCCACGGCGGCGGAGAGGTAGGCGAGGCTCTTGCCCGATCCGGTCGGCGCCTCGGCGACCAGGTGGTTGCCACGCCGCATCGCGTCGGCCACGCCCTGCGCGAGCTGTCGTTGGCCGGGTCGGTCCTCACCGCCGAGGCCGTCGACCGCGGCCGCGAGGACCTCGAGCGGATCGGACCGCCAGTGCTCGTACTCGGTCGGTTCGGATTCGGCCACGACGGGTGAGGCTACGTCGCGGTGACCGGAGGCGACGACCGTCGCGCCGCTACGGGATGGTGAAGCCAGACGTGGCCGAGACCGAACCGTTCCCGATCGCGTTGACCGCACTCACCCGGTAGTCGCAGGTGTCGTTCGTGGTCGACGAACACGCGGCGATCGTGGCGCTCGACCCGGTCGTCGCGAGCGAGGTCCACTCACCCCAGGTCGTGCCGCCGTCGGTGCTCAGCTGGTACTCGATGTCGGTGATGGCGGGGCTCGAAGAACCGAGCGTCCAGGCCAGATCGGCGACGCCGGCGCCGTAGGTGGCCGAGAAGCCGGTCAACTGCCCGGGGACGTCGGCGGCGGTCGCACTGTCCGACGCGCTGGCCCCCGATCCGATGGCGTTCACCGCGCGGACCTCGACGTCGCAGGTCTCGCCCGCGCCGCAGGAGATCGTACGGGTCGTGCCGGTGCCGCCGGTGTTCGACCACGCCGAGAACGTGACGCCGGCGTCGGTCGAGTAGCGGGTCTGGTACTGGGCGAGCGCCGGCGTCCCGAGGTTCGTCGGTGCGGTCCACGATGCGTCGACCGTCCCCGACGTGGATCCGGTGACGACGCTGAGGCCGGTCGGGTCCCCGGGCACGTCGGCCCCCGTCGCCGCCGTCACGGGCGAGAGCGCACTCCCGTTGTCCTCACCGTCCACGAACCGGACGCGGACCTGACAGGTAGTGCCGCCCGGACAGGCGACGGTCGCCGTCGCCGGGTACGCGGGGATGCTCGAGAGGGCGACGTTCTCGTTCTCGTCGATCAACCAGTTCACCGCTGACCCGCAGGATGCCGTGCACACGGCGAACCGGAAGTACTTGTCGGCGATGAGCCCGAGCCCGGACTCGGCGACCCCGTAGAAGGACACGGCGATCGTGTCGACCGCAGAGCCGGTCGCCGCACTCACGACCGACGGGGCGAAGGGCGAGATCGCCCGGTAGGACCAAGCACCCACGCCGCCGAGGGAGTTCGTCGCCCGCACCCGGTAGGTGCAGGTGCGGTAATCCGCTCCACATGGCACGACCGTCGAGAGCCCGGCGACGGGGGCGGGGGAGGTCCACGTACCGGTCGTCGCCGTGCAGAGGTTCGGGCAGGCCGACACCTCGTAGTCGTCGTCCACGAGACCGGCGCGGGGCAGCTGCCAGGTCACCGTGGCCTCGGCGCCCCCGGAGGTCGGGTTGCCCATGGTGGGATCGGTGTCGGTGACCCGGACCCCGAGTTCGGTCACGACCGTCGGGCGCACCATGAGCGCCGAACTGTTCGAGTTCGGGCCGAATCCCACGGCGTTCTTGGCCCGGACGCGGTACAGGCACGACGTCCCGCCGGTGCAGTTGTCGTCGTCGGCGAGCGTTCGCACGGACAGGCCGGTGGCAACGTCCGTCCACGCGCCACCGTCGACCCGGATCTGGACGTCGTAGGTGACTGGCAGGCCACCGGTCCGTGACGGTGCCGACCACGTGACGTCGTTCGCGGTGAAGTCGTGGAGGGTGAGGGGGACGGCACGGGTCCGGCTCGCCGCCGTCGGCGCGGACCAGGCCATCGACACCTCGTTGGAGGCCGTGCTGGTTCCCGCGCTGTTCACCGCGTACACCCGGTACCGGCAGACGCTCGGATAGGACGCGCCGCAGATCTGCGTGGCCCGGGTCCCGATCGACCCCGTGGTCTGGGGCGTCGACCACGCTCCCGTCACCCCCCCGGTCACGGTGGCGGTGGAGATCGCGTAGTGACCGATGCCGCCTCCGGTGGCGGCGGGCGCGGTCCAGGCGAGCTTCACCTCGCCGACGGCGCGGCCGAGGACCACTGTGAGGCTCGTCGGTGCGCCCGGGGTCGTGAGCGTCGCGTCCGACGCGGACGCCATGAGACCGATGCCGGCACCGACGGCCACGAGTGCCGCGACTCCGAACCGGAACACCCTGCGCGCCACCATGCTCCGCTTCCCCCGGTCCCGGTCGATCCCGACGGGATCGAACCCCGTCATTCTTTACCACTCTCCGTGGTAGGGCAACCATGGGGGACCCACGGTCGCCAGAAATCACCGGCGACCGTTGGCCGAACCGGTCTCGATGTGGCAAAGTGCTCACGCGATGCGGGCGTCCGCCCACGCATCGTGTTCACCGTGGCCTCGATCGAACCCTCCCACCCGAACGGGACGCCCGAGGCGGACCCGGCACCGGTCCGCCTCCGCGCGCGCATGGTGGCCGGCGAGTCGATGCTCGCCGATCCGATGCAGTTCGTCCGGGCGATGGTCGCGAGCCCCGACGGCTTCTCGGTCTGGGACGCCGTGCGCTCGGCCTCCGGCGAGATCATCGATTTCGAGGCGCGGTTCCTCAACGACGCGGCGTGCGCCATGCTCGGACGAGCTCCTGCGGACATCGTCGGGCGGTGGTGCCGGGACGCGTTCCCCGCCTCGGCCGAGTACCTCGTGAACCGCTGGGCCGACGCGGTGGAACGGGCCGGGCAGTTCCACGAGGAGATTCAGGTCGCCGACCTCGGGGATCGCCGATGGGTGCACCAGCAGGTGCTCTCGATCGGGGACGGGGTGGTGGTCATCTCCCAGGACGTCACCGAGCGCCGCATCGCACAGGCCGCGCTCGAGCGCATGGCGCTCCACGACCCGCTCACCGGCCTCCCGAACCGGGCCCTCGCCATCGAACGCATCACCTGGGCGCTCGCGCAGTCGAGGCGCGACGGAGGCGTGACCGCGGTGATGTTCGTCGATCTCGACCACTTCAAGCGGATCAACGACTCGCTGGGCCATGCGACCGGGGATCTGCTGCTCGGCGAGGTCGCGGCCCGTCTGCGCGCCTCGGTGCCCGCCGACGCCGTGGTCGCCCGCCTCGGCGGCGACGAGTTCGTGGTGTGCGCCCACCTCGCGACCGCAGAGGCGGCCATGGCGGTCGCCGAGCGCATGCGCTCGGCCCTCGAGCCGCCCGTCGTCCGTCGGGGGCGCGAGATCGCCATCACCTGCTCCATCGGCGTCGCGTGCTCCGGGCGCACGAACGACGCCGAGGGCCTCATCCGGGACGCCGATCGCGCCACCTACGAGGCGAAGCGTCAGGGACGCGACCGCGTCCACCTGTTCGATCGAGCGATGCGGGACCGGATCCAGGACGAACTCACGATCGAGTCCGAGTTCCGCCACGCGATCACCCGCGACGAACTCGTGCTCTTCCACCATCCGGTGATCGACACCCGTACGGGTCGCGCCTCCCAGGTCGAGGCGCTCGTGCGCTGGGAGCATCCGACCCGGGGCCTCCTGACCCCGACCGCCTTCATCGATGTGGCGGAGGAATCGGGACTCGTCGTGCCGCTCGGGTCGTGGGTGATCGAGCACGCGGCGTCGCAGTTGGCCCACTGGGACGCCAACGAGATTGGCATCGAACGCATCTGGATCAACATGAGCGCTTCGGAGCTGCGGGTCCCGGGGTACGCACGCCGGGCCGCCGACATCCTCGCAGCCCACGGCCTGACCACGGACCGCATCGGCATCGAACTCACCGAGCGGGTGCTGCTCGACGAGGCCCTCGAGGCCGGAGGGGAGTTCACCGCGCTCGCCGAGTTGGGCTTCCGCATCGCCATCGACGACTTCGGCGTCGGCTACTCGTCGCTGCGGTACCTCCACGTGCACCCGGTGCACACACTCAAACTCGACGACGCGTTCGTCAGAACCATCGATCGGGGACCCCGGGAGACCGCCGTGCCCAACGCGGTGATCCGCCTCGGCCACGGCCTCGGCTACCAGGTGACCGCCGAGTGCGTGGAGACCGCGGGGCAGGCCCGCCGACTCATCGAGCTCGGGTGCGACCACCTCAGCGGCTACCTCTTCGCCGAGCCGGTACGGCCCGAGGTGATCGCCTCCGCCATGGAGCGGGCCGAGGCGGTCTTCGCCCGGGTGTGATCGGCGATGCGGGGCCCGGTCGGCAATGATCGGACCATGGACGTCCACCTCGTCGATGGCACGTACGAACTCTTCCGCCACCACTTCGCCCTGCCGTCGCGTCCCGACGCCGACGGAGTCGAGGTCGCGGCGGCCCGTGGGGTCGTCCAGACCGTCGTGATGATGCTCGAGGAGGGCGCGACCCACCTCGCCGTGGCGACGGACCACACGGTCGAGTCGTTCCGCAACGACCTGTACGACGGGTACAAGACCGGGGACGGGATCGACCCGGACCTCTTCGGCCAGTTCCCGATCGTCGAGGACGCACTCACCGCGCTCGGGGTGGCCGTCCTCCCGATGGACGCCTACGAGGCCGACGACGGCATCGCCAGCGGAGCGCGTGTCACTCGGACCGATCCCCGGGTCGAGCGGGTGTACCTCTGCACGCCGGACAAGGATCTCGCCCAGTGCGTCGAGGGCACGCGGGTCGTCCAGCTCGACCGTCGCAAGGGTGAACTCCGGGACGCCGACGGCGTACGCGCGAAATTCGGGGTGGGCCCGGAGTCGATCGCCGATTGGCTGGCCCTCACCGGCGACTCCGCCGACGGGTTCCCGGGCCTGCCCGGCTGGGGTGCCAAGTCCTCCGCGACCGTGCTCGCCCACTACCTCGATCTCGAGGAGATCCCGTTCGATCCCGCCGAGTGGGTGGTCGCCGTACGCGGCGCAGCGCGACTCGCCGCCGCGCTCGAGGAGGGCATCGAGGACGCCCGGCTCTTCAAGGACCTCGCGACGCTCCGTGACGACGCGCCGGTCGGCACCGTCGACGACTGGCGATGGTCGGGGCCGGCGCCCGGGTTCTCGGCCTGGGCCGGGCGACTCGGTCTCGATCATGTCGCGACCCGGGTCGAACTCCTTGCGACGGCGAGAGCATGAACGCATCGACGAACGACATGGGAGAGGGGACCGCAGTGACGACCGGACGCGCCGCACTCGTCACCGGTGGGGGACGGGGGATCGGTCGGGCGATCGCCCTCGGGCTCGCGGCCGACGGCCACGACGTCGCACTCACCTGGCGGCGGGACGAGGAGGCCGCCGCGGAGACCGTCGAGGCGATCCGGGGACTCGGACGGGCTGCGGTGGCGATCCGGGCCGACGTCGCGATACCGGCCGACTGCGAGCGGGCCGCGGCTGAGGCGACCGCCGCACTCGGCGTCATCGGCATCCTGGTGGCCAACGCGGGGGTCGCGAGCCGCGGGCAGCGGGTGACCGACACCGATCCCGAGGAGGTCGAGCGACTGCTGCGGACGCACGCGATCGGCGCCATGGTGCTCGCACGTGCCCTCGTGCCCGCGATGCGGGCGCTCGAGCGCGGCGACGTGCTCCTGATCTCCAGCGTGGCGACGACTCACATGCCGGCGTTCGGTGCCCCGTACAACATGGCGAAGGCGGCCCAGGAGGCGCTCGCATGGTCCCTCGCCAAGGAGGAACGCGGTCTCGGCATCCACGTGAACGTCGTCGCACCTGGGCTCGTCGACACCGAGATGGGCCGGCGGCTCGTCCGCGGCGCGATGGGCGTCGAGGACATCACGACCCTCGACGACGGTTCGCCGTTCGGGCACGTGTGCACCCCCGAGGAGATCGCCGACGTGGTGCGCTTCCTCGTGTCGGAGGCGGCGTCCTACGTGAACGCGCAACGCATCGTCGTCGACGGCGGTTCCTTCTGACCGGGGGCCGACGTCAGATCGTCAGGCGCAGCAGTTCCGGCGCCTCCGGGGTGTCCCGGCGATGCGCGAACGCCCGGGGATCCTGACGGCCGGTCGGACCGACCACGCCGCCGACGGAGCTGCCGTCGAACGGCACGACCCGGTCCGGATTGGCCCGGTGGTATGCCCCGAAGAGCCCCTCCGGCAGCACCGTGCCGAGCGGCGCCACCAACAGCACCGGGCCCGGCGCCTCGAGTCGCTCGATCGTCCGGGCGACCTCGGTCGCCAGCAGGACGGCCCCGGCACCGGCCGCAGCGATCGGGACCAGCACGGTCGCGGCGTCGAACGCTGCGGCCTCGACCACATCCACGACCCGGGCCCCGACCCCCGATCGGCGCAGTGCGAGGCTCAGCGCGGCGTCATCGCCGGTCCGGACCGCCACGACGTCGAGGTCGGGTCGATCCCGCGCGAGGACGTCGACGGTGTCGTCCCATCCAAGTACGAGCACGGGTCCCTCCGGGGCCCCGACGGCCTCGGCCAGCCGGGAGGGTGTGGCGTCGAGCTCGAGCCGATCCCAGGCGTCCCACGCGGCGTCCGCCGGTCCGATGGCGGTGGCGACCCGGGCGCAGACCCACCACAGACGCGCCGGGTGGGGATGGTGCACGAGCAGGCGACGGCAGGCCATGACGAGGCCGGCCGGATCGTCGTCGAACCCGGCGAGGCACTGGATCGACTCGGCGAGCAGCGACCACTCGTCGAGCCCGCTCGACCAGCGCACCGCGGCCCGGAGCCGCTCGAAGGGCTGCACCGCCTCGCGACGACGGGGCTCAGCCCGGCGTCGGCTCCTTGGGCAGACCGAGCACCCGCTCGCCCACGATGTTGCGCATGACCTCGTCGGAACCGCCGGCGATGCGCATGCCCGGGGTGCCGAGCACGAACTCGCTCCACGCGTACGTGCCCCACTCGCCGCTGTCGGCGGCGAGGCGCGGTCCGAGCATCTCGCCGAGCAGTTGCGAGGTCCGGGTGAGGTTCTCGGTGAGCGCGAGCTTGCCGATCGACATCTCCGGACCCGGCAACTGGCCGGCGCGGATCTTCGCCGAGGCGCGCAGGTTCGTGTACCGGGCGACCGCGCCGCGGATGAAGATGTCGGCGAGACCCTGCCGCACGATCGGATCGTCGTCGACCTCGAGGAACCGGGCGAGACCGAGGAGGCGGGCCATGCTCATCGTGCCGGCGCCACCACCCCCGCCGCCGATCGAGGCCCGTTCGTTCATGAGCGTGGTGAGCGCCACGGTCCAGCCCCCGTCGACGTCGCCGAGCCGGTGGGAGTCCGGGATGCGGACCTCGTCGAAGAACACCTCGTTGAACGCGGCGCCCCCGGTCATCTGGCGCAGCGGACGCACCTCGACGCCGGGCGCGTGCATGTCGACGACGAACATCGTCATGCCTCGGTGCTTCGGCTTCTCGGGGTCGGTGCGGGTGATGACCTCGCCGATGTCGGAGTAGTGCGCACCGGAGGTCCAGACCTTCTGGCCCGTGATGACCCACTCGTCGCCGTCGCGGACAGCCCGGGTCTGGATCCCCGCGAGATCGGAGCCGGCGACGGGTTCGGAGAAGAGCTGGCAGCCGACGATGTCGCCGCGCCACATCCGCCGCAGGTAAGCGTCCTTCACCTCGGGCGTCGCGTGGGCGAGGATCGTCGGCGCCACCATCCCGAGGCCGATCCCGAACTGGCTCTGGTTCGGCATGGAGTACCGACCGGCGACCTCCCGGTAGGCCCGCTCGAAATCGCGGCCGAGCCCGGCTCCGCCGTACTCCTCCGGCCCGGTGATCCACCCGAAGCCGGCGTCGAACTCCTTGGACTTCCACTCCTTGGCGGCGGCGAGTTCGAGCGCCTCCTGCTCCGCCGACTTCTCCTCGAGCACGCCGACCCGTTCGCTGCCCTCGCCCCAGACGAAGGTCTCCTCGCCGCGTCGGTCGAGGTTCGCGTCGAGGAAGGCGTGGGCCTCGGCTTGGAACGTCTCGATGGTGCGGGTCATGGGTTCCTCCTCGGCTGGTCGTCGGATGGTACCGGGGTCGCGGTCGGATCGGGCCCGAGCAGGGCGCCGAGCGTGTCGAGCGACCGGGGAGGCGGGAGGGCGGCGAGGTCGCCCTCGATGCGGATCCCGCCGGCCGCGATGGTCCGCTGGGCGTTCGTCCGCCCGGCCGCGATCCGTTCGGCGCTGGGCCGGTCGATGTGGATGACGACGTCACCGGCGGCCCCGGCCTCGATCCGCGCCCGACCCCCGCCGAGGACGAGGGTCCAGGCCTCACCACCCTCGACGACGACGGAGAACCGCGCCTCGAGGTCGTCCGGGATCGTCCCGGCCGGGATCGCCGCGGCTCGGGTGCGCAGGGTCGCGACGTCGGGGATGCTCACGTCCGGACGTTACCCAGCCGTCGCCGGATCCTTCGGGGCGAGCATCCGTGCGCCCGGTCCCGTTGGCCGTAACCTGCGGCCGTGCCCACGCCGCCGTCCCCCGGAACCCACCTGCCCGTCCCCGCGAG
>JBJTWK010000028.1:0-9025 GCA_046081705.1 Actinomycetes bacterium
CACCAGGAGCAAGGTCAGACAGGGGGAGGGCGGCCCGCCCGTTGACACCCCCGGGTGGACCGCTGGAGTCGACGGGTGACCGTCGACCGAGATGGATGGTCGCCGGGGCGCGCGAGCGCCTCACAGAATCCGGCGTATCGATCTACTCGCCGTCGCACCCACTAACTGCGCGGGATTATCGCTTCCGCGTCGTCTTGTGGGGACACGGTGGGGTCGCCCTACCGGCGGTCGCTTCGGTTCCTCGGCTTCACGGATGACGAGTTCGAGGCGCTCGGGGCCGGCGAGGACCAACTGCCCGTGTGACCCGCCAGCACGTCGGGGTCTCGCCGCGTTCTGGATCACCGAGACAGAGGGACCCGTCAAAGGCCGGCGGGTACAAGATGGCCGCCGAGCATTTGCGCCGACAGCCTGAGGATGTGAGCGCCGACGTCGCCGGTGATCATGTTCCACACGATGTTCAGATGTTCAATGACGAGTATCGACATGGATCTACCTCCGGTAGTGGTCTGTTCGACGGGACGGTAGGGCTGCTGGCACCGGTCATCCAATAGGCCGTTCGACCCAGACCAGGCTCACGCCGGTCGGGACCTCGAGCGAACGTTGCGGGTGGTCGGCGTTCGGGTTCGCGTTTTGGCCCAATTCTGGCCCAGGCCTTTGGGAAACGTCGGGGAGTCTCGGCGGGCGGGAAACGCTGAACCCCAGTAACTGCGGGGGTTCGCGGTAGCGGGGTTGCCCGACGTTTCCCAGTAACGACGCGGGCGGTTCCCTCCGGCGTATCGACCTCCTCGCCATCGCACCCGCTCCCGGTGCGCGTCGGTGTCAGGTGCGGCGGACGTTCGTGGCGTCGCGGTACGCGAGCCACTCCGCGTCGGTCCATGGCTCGTGGAGGGCATCCCGCACGAAGGCGGCGGTCATCACGACCTGCTCGAACCAGGGCAATCCGATGCTCAGCGCCTCGGTGAGGTCCATGCCGTCCATGAGGAACGCGGCGTCGGCGATCGACAGGTCGACGGCCTCGCCGGGGAGCACCTCGAGCAGCACCCGCTCGATGCGGTCGCGCCGGGCCCGGTCGATGGGCACGCACTGGTCGTCGACGATGCCGATGATCGTGAGGAGCGCCTGGGCGCCCTCGGACGGCAGGATCAGCGGTCGACGCTCCTCGGACTCCACCGAGGCACGGTACCGGACCCCGTCGCTCAGGCCGAGATCGCACTCCGGCGTCGAGCGACCTGCAGGAACGTATCGACCTGGCCGACCACCCGCTCGAGCTCGGCGACCCGCCGCCGGGACCGGATGAGCCGCTCCCGCGCCACGCGGAGTTGTTCCGCCGCGGTCAGCAACTGCGCCTCGAGGAGATCGACGGGCGTCGCCTCCTGCGATCGCTCGTGCATGACCCGGGCCATCGCAGCGATGCCGGCCGCATCGATCGTCGTCGCAGCGAAGGCCGGCATCGACGGGTGCAGCGGACGCTCCGACGCCGCTGCGATATCCGAGGGTTCGCCGTCGTCCCGGGTCCCCCGCACCGCGTTCCTCGATTGACGCTTCCCACTCCGCATGGCGTTCCCCCCTGTCGTCCGGCGGTCACCGTGACCCCCGGCACATGCCCATTTCACCCCCGCAGCGGGGGCGCACGCACGCGGTTCGCGAAATCTCCACCGAATGTCACCGACGGCGCGTAGTTACCGATGCGTACGGAGAACTCGGGCCGGTTCGGCGGTCCGGAGGTGCGCGAAACGTGCGGCACGCCGCGAGCGTCGGTGGGCGTCGCGACGCCGACGGGTCCGTGCTCAGGTCATCGCGAGGACGCGCCGATAGGGGTTCCATGCGACCCACCACCGGCATCCTCGACCTCGCCGCGCGCGCCGCGTGCCGCGCCCTCGCGTCGTGGCAGGAGCTGACCGCGACCGCCGTGCCGGCCGTGCCGCCGACCCCGACCGACGAGCGGGACCTCGGCGAGCCCGCGCGCCGAGCGGCCTGAACCGCGACCGGGTCGAAGGGCCCGGGGAACCGCGCTCAAGTCCCCGACGTTGGATGCCGACAGAGGCCTCACCTGGGGCGGAGGGCCCACGGTGGACGGGGAGGGAACGACATGCACCTGATCACTCGACACGACGGCGAGGGCGTCGTCATCACGATGGCCGACGGCTCCGAGGTCCGCATCACGGTCCTCGACGGCACGAACGTCTGCCTGGGCGTGGACGCTCCAAAGGCCGCGCGGGTCGAACGGACCGAGGTCGAGGCGAGCCGCCTGCGGCACCCCTCCCAGCCGCACCTGCGCGCGGTCTGACCCGGCGCCGGATCAGCGTTCGGCGCGTTCACCCGAGGGCTCGCCCACCGATCGACCCACGTGGTCCCACATCCACGCCGCCACCCGCACCGCACCGGCCGGGTCGAAGTGCGTACCGTCGAACGGACGGAGGCGCTGCCCGCCGACCACCGGCGGACACGGCGGTCCCCCGGGACAGACGAGACCCGCGAGGTCGAGCGTCGACACATCGTCGGACCGGCCGGCCGCGTAGCGGGTCAGGAAGTCGCCGAGGCGGAGCATCGCGAGGTCGAGCGCGCGGTTGCTGCGCAGCCTCGCTGCGCCGAACCGCCCCTCGGTCGACGGGGCCGGCAACGCGACGTACACGCGCGCACCCAACCGCCGCAGCGTCGTCACCCGTCGGTCGAGGCGACGGGTGAGTTCGGTCTCCCAGTCCTTCGTGCCCGCCCGCAGCGTGCGGCCACCGACCACCAGGTCGAACCGTTCCCAGGTGCTCAGCAGCACGACCGCGTCCGGGGCGCCGCCGAGCGCGCGCACGCCGGATCGCACCGACGCCGCCGCGTACCGCTCGCAGCGTCGCTGGTAGCGCGGCGTGCGCATCGACTCGCTCACGACCCGACCCGCCACCACGCCGCACCCGATCACGCTGCCGTCGGCGAACACCACGGAACCGGGACGCGTGGCCTCGAGACCCACCCGCAGGCTGCAGGCCACGGAGTCCCCGAGCACCAGCACCCGGCGCGGTGCACCACGGCCGAGCCGAACCGTGCTCGCCGCCGCAGCGTCGGCGGCGGCCGCCGTCTCGGACGCCGAGGGCTCCGGACACGGCATCGCGAACGACAGCGCACCTCCGCCACCGAGGTAGTTCGGTCGGACGGTCGCGCCGGCGGTGCCCAGCACCAGGGCGACGACCGTGACGCCCACGACCGCCGGGACGGCGACCGCAGCGCGCCACCCGGCGAACGAGGCCCGCCGGATCGGCATCTCGAGCACGTGGTACGAGACCGTGGCCGCGGCGAGGGTGACCGCGAGTCGCAGGCCCGTCAGCGCCGCCCCGTCGAGGTGGGTGTTCGTCGGCGTGAGCCAGACGATGACCGGCCAGTGCCAGAGGTACACGCCGTAGGAGATGCGACCGAGCGCCCGGGCCGGCGCGACCCCGAGTGCCCGGACGAGCGGGCCCGCGTCCTGGGCGGCCGCGAGGACCACGGCCGCGACCGCCAGCGCGAAGAGCGCCGAGCCGCCCCGGTACAACCAGGGCCCCCGATCCGAGACGGTGGCGTACGCAGCGAGCACCCCCACGAACGCGACGATGCCGGTCCCCTGCACCACCGCGGCACCGACGCGCCCCCGCGGCCGCCAGTGCACCACGATGACGGCGAGGAGGCACCCGATGAGGATCGTGTGCACGCGGGCGTCGGTGCCGTAGTAGGCCCGCGACGGGTCCGAGCCGTCGTAGAGCCGAGCCATGACCCAGATTGACGCGACCGCGCCGAAGGCGGCGATCGCACCGACGATGACCCGGATCCGTACGAGACGTCGGCCGACGCCGGCCGCGGCGAGGACGACGATCGGCCACACCAGGTAGAACTGCTCCTCGATCGCGAGCGACCACAGGTGTCGGAGGGGCGACGGCGCGCTGTAGAGGTCGAAGTAGGACTGGCCCGAGGCGACGAACCGCCAGTTGGCGACGTAGAGCAGCCCGGCGAGGGCGTCCCCGCGCAGGGTCGCCCGCTGCATCGTCGGCGCGATCCACCACGCGAAGAGCGCGACCGCGGCGAGCACCCCGAGCAGCGCGGGCAGCAGCCGCCGGAGCCGACGGCCCCAGAACGCCACGAGCGCGACGCGCCGGGTGCGCTCGAGCTCGAGGAGCAGCAACGTCGTGATGAGGAACCCCGACAGCACGAAGAACGTGTCCACGCCGAGGAACCCGCCTCGCAGTCCCCGACCGTCGAGGTGGTAGGCGACGACGGCGCCGACGGCGATCGCCCGCAGACCGTCGAGCGCGGGCCGGTACCGCAGTGCGCTCCCCTGCTCCGTCTCGCCAGCCACGATCGCCACGTCCCCCCGGACCGATGCGGGTCCCGACTGTAGGGCCCCGGACGGATCGGGCGAAAGGTGTCGATCAGGTGCGTTGCTGGCGCTCGGTCACGTCGACGACGTCGTGCCGGGCGTTGCTGAGCAACCAGAACACACCGATGAGGAGCCCGCCCCACCCGGTGAGCGTGAGCACGAGCGCCCACCCGATCCAGCGCCGCTTGTGGTGGCCCGAGATCCGGTAGGCGCGCCGCGGGTAGCGCCACATGTCGACGACGGCGAGCAGTCCCGCCGGGACACCGAGGACGTAGCCGAAGATGATCGTGGTCGTCACTGGCGCCCCGTCACCTGCGACCGACGACGCGACCCCCGGTCGCGTCGCGAGTCAGTCGCCGAGTGCGATCGTCTCGCCACCGGAGGCGGAACTCGAGGAGGTACGGGTCCGGGTCCGGCGCGCCACGGCACCGCACACCTCGGCCCCGGAGAACAGGATGGCGCTCGAGATGAGCGACGGTCCGAACACGAGGAGGAACACGAGCCAGTTGAACGCGCGGGCCTGGCCGGCTGAGAGCTTGACCGGCATGAGCGTCATGTTCACGGTGCGGTAGGACTGGTCGACCCCGGTCGGGATCGTGATCGACAACGCCCCGACGAACACACCGAGGAACGCTCCGGCCATGAGACCGACCCCGAGCACGAGCACGCCGGCGATGCGCAGACGCTGCTGGGCGCGGCTCGCTCCGGACTTCGAGGGGGACGGCATGGGGCGCAGGTTACGCCGCCGTCGCGTGGATCGCGAGGAATGCGAACCGCGGCTACTCGGCGCCACCGGACCGTCCGTAGAGTTCCTCGACGTCCTCGCGTCGGTAACGCCGGTGCCCGCCCGGGGTGACGATCGCCCGGAGCCGGCCCTCGGTCGCCCACCGCGCCACGGTCGACACGTGCACCCGGAACAGTGCCGCGACCTCGCCCGGCGTCATGAGGCGCTCAGGCCTCGTCGTCGGATCGGTCATCGCACGCCCCCCGTGGTGCCGTGCCCGCGATCGGGCGAGCAGGGTCTTGAGCACCGCGGATCGGCTCCTGCCCCGGCGATCGGATCGGCTGCGCTTCATCATGCCCCACCCGGCCGTCGTCCGGGTGGTTCTCCCCGTAGATTCTGCACGGAGCCCACCCAGGCCGTGGTCGGGCGACCGGCCGGGCCCCGGGGGATCGCTAACCTCGGGCCGCCCGACCACCCCAGCACCACCCCCGTGGAGGAACCATGCCGTCCGTCGCCCTCGCCGCCGCCGAGCGGGCCCTGCTCGAGGAGCACCGTCCGCTCACCCGGGACGAGGCGTTGGCCGTGGCCCACGAACCGCTCGACCTGCTCCCGGACCTCGTGGCCCTGGCCCACCGGGTCCGCCTCGAGTACTGCGGCGACGAGGTCGAACTCGAGAGCCTCATCAACGCGAAGTCCGGGGCGTGCCCCGAGGACTGCGCGTTCTGCTCCCAGTCGGTGAAGTTCGACACCGGGGTCGACGTCTACGCGTTCCTCGACCTCGAGGAGGTCCTCGCGGCGGCCCACGCCACCCGCGCCGCGGGCGCCACCCAGTTCTGCATCGTGGTCGCCGTGCGCGGACCGTCCGAGCGACTGCTCGACAAGGTCATCGAGGCGGTGGACGCGGTGCACGAGCAGACCGGCCTCGAGGTCGCGTGCTCGCTCGGACTCCTCACACCCGCTCAGGCCCGCCGTCTCGCCGACGCCGGTGTGCGCCGGTACAACCACAACCTTGAGGCGCCGCGCGCCCGGTTCCCCGAACTCTGCTCGACCCACACGTACGACGATCGGGTGGAGACCGCGCGGATGGCGATCGACGCCGGGATGGAGCTCTGCTGCGGCGGCATCCTCGGCATGGGCGAGACGCTCGAGCAGCGGATCGACTTCGCCTTCGAACTCGCCGAACTCGGCCCGTGCGAGGTGCCGATCAACCTGCTCGACCCGCGCCCCGGCACCCCGCTGGCCGACCACGACACGATGTCGGCCCGCGAGGCGCTCCAGGCGATCGCCCTCTTCCGTCTCATCCTCCCCAGCGCCTGGCTGCGGCTCGCCGGCGGCCGCGAACGGGTGCTCGGTGAACTCCAGGGCATGGGGCTGCTCGCCGGCGCGAACGCGCTCATCGTCGGGAACTACCTCACGACGAACGGCCGTCCGCCGGAGGCCGACCACGCGCTCCTCGAGGCGCTCGGCATGCCCGTCGCCGAGGGACCGGGCGAGGGCCGGTTCGTCGTCGACGCGACCGGCTCGCACGCCCTCCCGGCCAAGCCGGCCCGCACCACCATCCCCGTCACCACCGCCTGAGGCGGCCGGCGCGCACGAACTCCGGCCGAGCGAGGAGCAGGCCGCGGGCTCAGCCGAGGTGGGTCGTGTCGTTGAAGCCGAGCATGCACGGCGCGCCCTGACGCAGACCGATCCGCGAGATCGATGCGACCTCGACGAACATGCGCCACGCCATGGTCTCGGGGGCACCGAGCGCCCACGTCAGCGCGGCCTTGATCGGCGAGACGTGGGTGACTGCGATCACGGGGTCGTCGGCCGTGAGCCATTCCCCCATCGCCGCGCCGACCCGGCGCGCGACGTCGCGCAGGCTCTCGCCGTCGGGCGGTCGGAACTCCGCATCGGTGCGCCAGGCCCGCCAGGTCTCGATCGGGATATCGGCGAGCGGCGTCCCATCCCAGGCTCCGTAGTCCATCTCCACGAGCCGATCGTCGATCTCGACCTCGAGGCCGAGACGCGCCGCGATCGCGTCGGCGGTCTGGCGGGTCCGCGTGAGCGGGCTCGACACGACCCGGACCGCCGAGGAGTCGGCGAGTGCGATCCCGAGGCGATCGGCCTGTTCGATCCCGAGCGGCGTGAGCACCGGATCGATACGACCGACGAGCAGCCCGTCACGGTTCGCCTCGGTCTGCCCGTGTCGGGCGAGGACGATCACCGTGCTCCCCGATCGGTGAGCCGGCCGGTCCGCACGAGGAGCGAACGCCGGTCCCGATCGGCGAGTCCGCACCGCGACCAGATCCAACCGCAGCACGCGACGCCGATACCCTCGGCCAGCACGGCGATCGTGAGGGACGGCCACAGCGAGACCGACCCGAAGCCGTCGCCCACGAACGGCCAGAGGAACACCTCGTCGTGCAGGAACGCCCCCGACAGCAGGAGGCCGGCGAGCACGCCGATCGGGAGACACAGCAGGCGACGGCGCAGGAGTCGGGATCGTCCGATCGTGCCGACCATCGTCAGCGTGAGCAGTGCGACCCCGAACAGGAGCGTGTGGCCGAAGGCCATGTGCCCGACCGGGAGGTCGATGAGGAGGGGCGCGAGCGCGCCGAGTGCGACGAGGCGGTAGTCGAGACCGCTCGAGTCGAAGACCACGAGCACCGCGACGACCGAGGCGCCGACGTACCAGACGAGCACTGCGTCACCCCGCCGCGTCGAGCGCTGCGTTCACGAGGGCGTCCGCGTCCGTGTTGAACTCTCGGCGCACGTGAGCCAACTCGAACGCAGCGAACCGCCCGAGCAGTGCCGACGCCTCGCGGTGGAGCGGCACGAGGCCCGCGTTCCTCACCCGGTACCGACCCTCGAGTTGCCGGATCAGGAGCTCGGAGTCGGCGCGCACGAGCACCGTCGTCGGGGTGAAGGCGAGGGCCGCCTCGAGGCCGGCAATGAGCGCCCGGTACTCGGCGACGTTGTTCGTGGCGACCCCGATGGTCTCGCTCACCGAGGCGAGCACGACCGGCGGCTCGCAGGACACGTCGAGCACCACGGCCCCGATCGCCGCCGGCCCGGGGTTCCCCCGCGAGCCGCCGTCGCAGAACACCGCGACCGTCGGGACGTGACGCGCCCCCGCCTCGTGGATCACGGGACGAGGATCGCGCCGCAGTTGTCGCACCGGGCCTCACCGGCGACGCCCCGGCGGATCGCGTCCAACTCGGTCGCCGGGATCGAGAGTCGGCAGCCCTGGCAGGTGTCGCCCACGAGGCGCGCCACGCCGACCCCGTTCGACATCGCCCGGATCCGTTCGTAGGTCGCGAGCAGCGTCTCGGGGATGCCCGCGGTCGCCGCCGCCCGCGCCTCGGCCTCGGTCGTGATCTCGGCGTCGACCTCGGCCTCCCCGGCCTCGAGGGATCGGCGCGCCTCCTCGGCGCGGGCGACCTCGACCGCGCTCGCACCCTCGGCCGCCGCGACCTCCGCGTCGAGCGTCTCCTGGGCCTCCATGAGCTCGAGCTCGCGATCCTCGAGCTCGCGCTGGCGGGCCCTGAGGTGCTCGACGTCGGCTTGGAGCGCCTGCAGTTCCTTCACCGCCGTGACCGAGCCCGAGTAGAGGGTGCGATCGGCCTCGGCCGCCCGGTCCCGGACCGCTGCGACCTCGTCGTCGAGACGCTTCGCATCGCGCGCCACCTCGTCCCGACGCGCCCGCACCTCGGCGAGCCCGGGGGCGAGGGCTGCGAGTGCAGCCTCGGCGTCCGAGAGGGTGGCCCGGGCCGGCAGGTGCACGCGACGGTGCCGGAGGCGATCGAGCGCGAGGTCGTGCTCCTGGACGATGAGGAGGAGCTCGAGATCCGTCACGCCGTCGAGCCTAACGAAGCCGCCCGATCAGCCCCGGAGGGCGCTCAGCGCGGGCCGGTCGAGCGCGCCAGCGTCGTCGTCGTCGGCGTCGGTGCGGTCGTGGTCGTCACCTCGGGGACCGAGGT